>NZ_JBDJPF010000028.1:0-80405 GCF_054957865.1 Streptomyces xingningensis | reverse complement strand
AACTCGGCATCGAACTTCCGTCTCGTGTTCGCCATGACTCCCAACTTCCCTTGCAGTCACGGTCTCTACGCTACGAGGGGAAGGCCACCGATGGTGCGCAGAGCGGGGGCAAGGCGCTTGAGCTGTCCGGCTGCCCGAGTGGGGTCCTTGGGCCACTTCTTGGGGAGCTTGTCGGGCGCGATGACGGCGTCCAGGAGCTGGGCCGCGGTGAGGGAGACGCCGTCGCGACCCGAGGCGCGGACGAGGTCGACGACGGCTTGGGCGAAGGGTTCGCCGTCGAGGACGTCGGCGACGGCGTCGGCTGCGGTGGCTTTGTAGGAGTCGAGGGTGCTCCAGCCGGTGACCTGGTCGACGGCTGCCAGAACGCGGGCGAAGTCGGCCATGCGGGGGCGCTCGGCGAGTTCAACTTCGGGGAGTGCTTTGAGGACTTGGGCGAGGAGGTCGAAGAGCGAGGCGAGGATCGCCGGGTGGGCGTCGGCGTAGGCCCGGTCGAGCTCGGCTTCTTCGCGGCGCTTGTGGTCGGGGATGAGCTGGAGCTCGATGGTCAGCAGGCGCTCGGCGAGGTCGCCCGCCAGGGCGCCGGCGTCGATGGTGGTCATGGCGAGGACGCGGCGGAACTCGAGCACGACGACGTCGTCATCGGTGTACAGGGCGCGGTCGACGATGCCGTCGCCGGTGACCGCCCGGCACAGGGCGTCGGAGAGCCAGTCCGGGACGACGGAGACGTTGTCCAGGCACAGGGCCCAGGAGTTGAAGGCCTGCACGGCCCAGGACTTCAGGTCCCGGGGTGCGGTGCGCTTGGGGGCGCCGGACGGGTCGACGAGGCCGATGACCGTCTTCGCCGCATAGGACTTACCGGTGCCCTGCTCGCCGCGGAAGGTGAGGATCGGGTGCGGGAGATCGGGGATGAACGCGGCGATGAGCCAGGCAACCAGGAGCCGGAAGCCATCGTCAGTGGTGTTGAGCAGGTCGCGCAGGCGGGCCAGTCCGTCGCCGTCGCGTACGGGCTCGGGCAGCGGTTTCATCGCGCCGGAGCGGCGGAAGACGACCGGCGATGCGGGCAGGCGCTGCCAGCCGTCGGGGCCGATGGTCACACACCGGCCGTCGGTGGTGCCGAGGTCGACGATGATGCGTTCGCCGTGGCGGGCGATGCGTAGTTGCGGGGTGCGGGGGTCGGCCATGGCGGCGACTCCTTCCAGGACGGTCATGGCGTCGGCGAGGGCCGACTGGGCGGGGACGGTGCCGTTGTGTGTGTCGGTGAAGACGCGGGCGAGCTGGGAGCGCAGGCCGGCCTTGCCTCGCAGCGGGAGGGCGATGTTGGGGCCGCCGACGGTGACGGCGTAGGGGCGGCCGTCGTCGGACATGAACAGCTCGTAGCGTTCGCGGGCGAGAGCGGCCAGTTGGGTTGCCTGGGAGGGGCCTTTCTTGTCCGGGTCGACGCCGTTGTTCCGGAGCAGTTCTTCGGCGAGGGAGGCGGTGTCGGCCTGCTGGTGGGGGATGGTGGCGGCGGTGCTCAACAGTGGCTCCGGGTGGTACGGGCGGCAGAGTCGACGGTGGCGCGTGCTTCGTGCTCGTCCAGGCCGACCAGTACGGCGGCCTCGATGAGTGCGGCTGCGAGGCCTTCGGTGTCGGGGCCGCCTGCTTCGTAGGCGCGGCAAGCGGCCCAGTAGAGGCGGTCGTTGCGGCCGTTGCCGTCTTTGGCCTCCGCGGTGGCATCCAGGACGTAGCGGATCAGTCCCTTGGCCTGGCGGCCGGATGTGCCGAGACCGGAGGGCCGTAGGTTTCGCCGGGCAGGTTCGGGCGGGGTGAGCAGCTGCAGAAGTTCCGGCGGGACGGGACGGATCTCGGCGTGCTCGTGTGCCGGGGCGAGGGTGTAGCAGCCGGGGACGGTCAGGGAGCCGGGGCCGACGAGGTAGCCGCCGGATCCGCGGATGTCGATGCCAGGGGCCAGGCGGCCGACCGAGTTGGGGATGCGTACGTCGGCGGGGCCGGACAGCCACAGGTGCCGGCCGCCGCTCGGGGTGGCGACCGTCACGGTGTCGGGGACGGCGAAGCCGTGCCGGGCGGCCAACTCGCCGAGTGCCTCGATGCCGTTGGTGCCGTTCTTCACGTCCAGGTCGAGGCCGATGAGGTGGTGCGGCGGCTGGCCGCAGGCGATGCCGTAGCCGGTGGCCCAGGGAGCCGTGGCGAACAAGGCCTCGATGGCGGCAGGTTCGGTGGTCGCGTCGTGAATGCCGTGCCCGATACGGCCGCACTCACCCCGACAGCGTTTCCTGTCGCCTGGTTCGTCGCGGTGGGGTGAGCGGACCGCAGGGAGCTTGGTACGCGAAAGCGGGATCACGGACAGGCCGTTTCTGGCCGCATCGAGTGCATATTCCAGTGCCGTTGCGTTCGCGGGGCGACAGGATGCTGGGTAGCGCATCACGCGGTATCTCCTGTGTTCCAGGGAATGAGGTCGAAAAACCCGGCATTCGCGTGCCTCTCCTGCTGCGGAGGGGCGTCGAGCAGGCTGTGAGGTCGGCTCGGCGGCGTGATCGTGAGCGCGTGCCGGGGTCGGGGCGGCGGGGTGTCAGGGGTGTCAGGCCGGGGGTGTCAGACGCGTCTGACGGGGGTCGCGCGCACGTATGACCCGTGCGTTGGGGCCCGCGGCCGTCAGGGGTGTCAGACGCGTCTGACGCGTCAGGACCGTCAGGCGGCCTCGTCGTCACGGACGATGCGGTACTCGCCGGTCTCTGCGGTCTCGGCGAGGCGGCCGGCCATGACAAAGGCGGCGACTTGGCCGGAGACCCAGGAGCGGGAGCGGCCGTGGCGGTCGCAGTGTTCCATGAAGTCTTTCGGTCCGACGATGGTGCGGCCCTCGGTTTCGAATTCGTCGAGGATGTCTTCCATGACCTGTCGGGCCTGGCTCGCGGAGATGTTCTCGCGTGGCTTTGCCGGAGAGCGCTCGGCAAGCTCAACAACCTGGGAAACGGTGGGGAGTTCCTTTTCCGGATCGGCGTCGTCGACGTCCTCGTCGTAGGGGTCTTCGTCGTCGCGCGGATCGTCTTCGTCGCCGTATTCGCCTGGCCCGTACGGGTCGTGGTCGTGATGTGTCATGGCGTCCTCCCTGGGCTGGTTGTCGGTGGTACCGGGCAGGGGGTAGCGGGTGCGCTGAGTGAAGAGGCGCCCGGCGGCACGGGCGGCTGCGTCGGCGGTGACGGGGTCGAGGGCGGCGCGCTGATCGGCGAAGGTGATCACGACCCACTCGAGGTACTCGCGCGGGGTGAGGTAGGAACGGGCCGGCATGGGCCAGAAGGTCTCGGGGATGCCGTTGGCGACCAGGTAGCAGTAGCCCGGCTTCTTGTCCTTCCAGATGTGCGGGGCGGCGCCCGCGTCGAGGACTTCGCCGTCCAGGGCGAAGCCTGCGTCCCGGTCGCTGCGGACGCCGAACACCCAGGACGAGCCGAGGGAGGCCCGGGTGTCGGTGGACACCTGGTTGCCGGAGGCACGCTGCATCGAGACGACCAGGCCGACGCCGGCGGAGCGGGCTTCCTGGGCGATGCCGGTGAAGACGTCGTCATCGGTTTCGCGAATGGTCTTGGCAGCTTCCTCGAACCAGGCCAGCAGGTAGGGCATGCCCGGGGAGCCGTCGGCCTGTGTACGGGCGCACTCGCGGACCCATTGCTTGTAGCCGTACTTGGCGAGCCAAGCTGTGCGGGCGGGGATGACCGCGTGCAGGGCCGCGAGCATGGCCTCGGTGGACTTCATGTCCAGGGCAGCCCAGTCGATGGCGGGAAGGACCGGACCGAGGGTCTGTTCGGCCTTGGCCGGGTCGGAGGCCCACACCATCACGTCCCGGCGGGTGAAGACCTCCCCGAGCACGGTGAGCCCCCCTTCCGATTTGCCGGAGCCGGTCATCCCCATGACGAGCAGGTGCATGGCATTGCGGCCGGTCGCCGGGTCACCGGGGAAGTACAGAACGGCGTCAGTGCCGTCCTCATAGATGCCGGTGTGAACCGGGTCGGCGATCGACCCTCCAGGGTGAGAGGGCCCAGGGCACGGAACAGTGTTCTTGAGCAGGTCGTGCGGGACGATCGTCAGCTGTGCCCGAGCAGCCGAGTCAGGATCCGGCTGCACGCGGACACCGTTCTTGGAGACATCCAGGGCGCTGGCCAGCAGGGGCATGGCCTTGGTGACGTCGTCGGAGGTCAGCTCCCCACGCGGCAACTGCAGATCGAACGTGGCCTTGTTCGGCGCCACTTCGCTGCGGACGATCTGCGTCTTGGCAAGACCGACCTTCTCCAGCAGTCCGCCGTCGCCGGCACCCGGGCCGGCGTCGGGGTTGCGGCGCAGGACCTGGCGGATGTTCCAGGAGAGAGCCAGTGAAGGGGCGCCGATGTAGTAGAGGTTGGCCAGCAGGCCGTTGCCCGGGCCCGCGATGGCTGAGGCGGTGAACCAGCTGGAGGCGCAGGCGACGCTGATGGCGCAGTGCAGGCGCCTCGAGGAGCTGGTGGGCTTGCCCGCCCGCCAGGTCACGCCGGTGAGGGCGACCGAGGCGAGGGTCAAACCGGCTGCGGCTGCGGCATTGTTGGCCCAGTGGCTGTGGGCGGGCGTGGCGGCCAGGCCGGTCCCGGCCGCCACGAGCCACGGGGGCATGTGCGGCTTGACGCGGTGCAGCAGGTACTCGAGCACTCCCCCGCTGCCGGACGCGGAGCGCATCTGTTCCTCGAGGAGCTGCTCGGGGTTGGGCTGCTGGGACACGGCCTTCGGCCTCCTTCACGTGCGGGTGGTGCGGCTGTCAGCCGTTGAAGTCGAAGCGCCGGCCGGAGGGCCGGTGGCGCTGACGGGTGCGGTAGGGGGCGAGTTCGGGGTCGAACTCGCGCTGGAAGGCGGCGTAGGTCGCGGCCAGGTTCTTGGCGGTGTCGCGGGACTCGTCGGCGGCCTTTTTCAACTTCCGGGACACACGGCGGGCCCGGGTTCGGGCGCCGAAGGGGTGGCCTTCTGGGTCCGGGACCTCTTTGAGGACGGCGTTCAACACCTCGGCTGCGGTGGCGAGTTCGAAGGCGAGCTGGATGAACAGGCGCCGGCCCTTCTCGCAGTAGTTGCGGATGTCGACGTTGGAGAAGAACTCCGGGTCGGCGAGCGGGCTGTGCATGCCCGCCTGCTCACGACCGTCGCCGCGGAAGAACCCGGAGCCTCCTCCCCTGCCGCCCCTAGCGTTGCCACTGTCGCCCGACTCGCCGAGGTGGAAGTGGTACTCGCGGCTGCGATTGGTGGTGCGGTAGCGGGTCTTGCCCGCGCGGCGGGCGTCCTCGTACCCATGGTTGGCGCCTTGCGTACCGCCGAAGCCGTTGGGCGGAGTGGTCATGAGCGGGACTCCCTCGGTGTCTCGTCAGCCGGATCGGCAGCGGGGTCAGGGACGGGGGTGCGCAGACGGAACCAGGCGATGTGCGCGGCGACGGCCAGCAGCAGCCAGAGCAGCGGCAGCGGCCCGGCCGTCGGCCCGTACGCCACGGAGGCAGCGGCCCACACCCCCGCGACAAGCCACCCACCGGCCAGGAAGTAGCGCCACGACCTGATCTGGGGACCGGCCGGCGGCAGGTGCCGTGCGGCCCACACCATCCAGCCCACAGCCGCCAAGGTCACCAGGACCGGGAGAAACCAGGCCTGCGGAGCAAGAGCGTGTGCAATGGCTGCCGTCATCCAGCAGGCCAGGCAGGTGGTAGCGGGGACGAAAGCGCGACGGCGCTTCCACAGCGCGCGGCCAATTGCCGCCAGGGCGCGTTCGGTCCAGGTGAGTTGATCAGGGACGACGAGCACGACCGGGCCCTGACGAGAGAAGCGACGCTGCTTGGGGATACGGACGGTCGTGGTGTGCCGGCGGTCCATCACGAGACCTCCTCCTGGGGCCGGGGCGGCAGGGGCAGGGAGGTGTGCGTGCCGCGGCGGCCTTTGCGGCGGCCTGCGGCCGTGGGGTAGACGTCGCTGGGGGCGGCGAACCGCAGACGCGTGCCGAGCTGCTTGGCGCCGTACATGGCTTCGTCCGCGCCGCGCATTAACTGCGCGAGCTTGGCTCCGGGGCGGTCGCAGGCACGGCAGATACCGACCGATGCCCGCGGTTTGAGGACCGTGGTGCCGGTGTCGACCGCGTCGGACAGCGCGTCGTTCAGGCCCCACCAGTGCAGTGCGTTGTCGTGCAAGTCGGTGTCGGGTGTCAGTCGGACGACGGCAGCGAACTCATCGCCGCCGAGCCGCGCGGCGAACCCGCCCTGCTGCTCGCACCATGCTCCGAGGCGCCGGCCGACCTCGGCCAGGACTGCGTCTCCTGCGTGGTGCCCGTGGCTGTCGTTGGTGTGCTTGAAGTCGTCGAGGTCGACCATGAGGACGGCGGCGTCCGGGTGCTTGACGGCGCGCAGGGCGCGGGTGGTGAATTCGTCGCGGCACATCAGCCCGGTCAGCGGGTCGGTGCGGGCGGTGCGCAGCCTGCGGGTGAGGAAGAGGGCGTGCGCGGCCCATCCCAGTACCGGGGCGGCGATCGGCAGGGCTTGCAGCAGGGGTGTCACCGGTTGCTCTCTTTCGCGGAGTCAGCGGGGACGGTCGGGGTGTTCTCAAGGCGGCGGGCGAGGCGGTCCAGCAGGAGGGCCAGGCCGTAGGCGGCTACCAGGGCTGCGGCGCCGATGCTCATAAGCAAGGGCAGGTGCTGAAGCTGCTGCCGTCCGGCGGTGAACAGGTGGGTACTGAGCAGGTCGTCGGCTGCGATGAGCAGGAGCAGGACGCCGAAGATGCTCAGCGTCGTGTGGAGTGCAGTGGCGGTGCGGCGAGCGGCGAGTGCGGCTCGCTCGCGCTGAGGCGGGGTGAGGCGGGTGGTCATGCTGCGGGCTCCTCTTCGAGGCCGGATTCGGGTGTGGTGTCAGGGCTGTTCACGTGCAGGTCTTCGGTGCCGTCCGACTCGTGCTGTTCGGGGACGGGCACGAGGGCGGGCGTGGGCGGGAGTTCGGGTTCGGGCTGGGCGGCGGCGTCGCGGATGCGTCCGGCGCGGCCGGTGCCGATGCCGTAGGTCTTGATCAGCCAGGTCGCCGAGGCGTCCGCGCCGTCGGCGATGCGCTGGCGGGCTGCGGCAATCAGCTCGTCGTCGGTCTTGCCAGGCGGCAGTGCCCGCCGCTGGGCCCGCCCGGCTGCCGTGCGGCGGGCCTGCCGTCGTTGCGAATGCTCCGGCACAGCAGACGGCTTGGCGGGTTCATCCGGCCGGGGTGCTGTCGTGTCATCGGTGAGGGGCTGCTGTGGGCTGTCAGCAGGGCTCTCGTCGGCGGGGGTGTCCGGAGCCTTGTCGGTCGCCGTGTCTAGGGAGCTGGTGGCAGGGGTGTCGGTAGCAGGGGGCAGGGCGCGCAGGTGGGCCATGTGGACGAGCAGGCCGAGGACGACCGGCGGGATCGCGGAGACCGCGACGATCAGCGGCCAGGACACCGTGATCACCCCTGCCGCCGCAGCGTGGTCGACCGCGTTGCCCGCAACCGACAGCCCGATCGCACCGATCGCGTTCGCCTTCGCCCACGCACGAGCCGAGCGGTTGGGAGTTGAGCGGCCCAGCCACACCCGCACGGCCGTCATTGCGTACGCGTCGAGGGTCAGCGGCAACAGCCACGACAGCCAGGGCCGCCAGCCCGTACGGACCGCCAGGTCCTGCAGGGCCGCGTAGGACGAGGCAGCGGCGGCCACGCCGACCGCGCCCATCCCCGCGTACACCAGCCGGTCCCGGCGGGCAATTGGGGCCGCCTGTGAGGTGCCCGTGGTCACTGCACGTCTCCGATCTTGGCGGGCCTGGTGTAGTCCTCGCGCTCCAGGTCCGGGTCGATGTCGAGGAACTGGTGCCGCTGCTCGGCGAATTGGCCCTCGCGGTAGGCGCGGGGGTGCAGGTGGCGGTAGAGGCGGTGTCGCAGTGCGGCGGGCAGGACGTGGCGCATGAGAGGGCTCTCCCTCTTGGCGAAGCGGGTGGGTGGGGCCCGCCCGGTGCGAACTCGGCAGGCGTACCGGGCGGGCGATGGTGGCGGGACCTACAGACCGTGTCCGCGCTCGTAGTTGGCGATGACCAGGGAGACGAGATCGAAGGAGGAGGCGTACCCGGCGTAGCGGCCGGCCGTGTCCCACACGTGCCACCGGACGGTGAAGTGACCAGAGCCGCGCGTGCCGACCACCAGGTAGCCGCCGGAGTGGATCACGGGATCCACGATGGTGACGTCGGAGGGCTGGGGAGAGGCCATCGCGCTCAGTCCTCCGCATCCTCGATGGACGAGAGGCAGGAGCCCGTGCAGACGTCGTGCTGTGCGTCCAGAACGAGGGTCAGATCGTACTCACCGCGGAGCAGGGTCTCCGCGTAGCTGCCGCAGGGACACGGCCTCAGTAGGAACAGGTAGTCCAGGAGCTCAACGCTGTCCCATAGGGTGCTGTGCATCAGGAACATGCCGCTCCCGAGGTATGCCACAGCCATCGGCCGGGGGCATTCGTCTCCGCTTGGGTAGCCCTGCCATGCATCCGCGGGCAGGACCTTGACCAGGGTGTGCCCGAACAAGCAATCGATGTAGTCGAGTGCGAGAGTCTCCGCGGTCAAGCGCTCACGTTCCTCACGCTCCCGCCGTGCGAGTTCCTGGGCCTCGTCGACGTACGACCGGTGAGCAGCAGCGAGCTCGCGCAGGGCGGCCAGACGGTCGACGGCGTCGCCTGTCGTGGTAGTGGCGGGTGTCATTGCTGTTCTCCCTTAGGGGAGTTGGCGGGTGTGGTGGTATGCGGTACGCAGGGCCAGGCGGACTCGACGCATGCGGTGGGATTGCTGCGGCGCTGGTAGGCCTGCAGGCTCGCGGCCTGCTCGGCGGCGCGTGTGACCTGCAGCCGGTGCAGGTCAAGCGGGTCCATGGCGCCGAGCTGGGGGTAGGTGCGGCCGAGCCGCCAGGCCAGACGTGCGGCGGCGAATGCGTCACCGGTCGCGTCGTGCCGCCCGTCGTGCCGTACGCGCCAGTGCGTGCACAGGTCAGGGAGCCTGCGGGAGCCGCGCCGGTAGGGCTGCACCTGCTTGTCGATGACCAACGGATCTACGACCGGGGCGAGTTCGCGCTGCAGGAGCCGGTCGAGCAGCGGCACCAGGTCGTACCGGCGGCACTCGCGGTCCAGCAGCGTCAGGTCGAACCGAGCGTTGAAGACGACCAGCGGATGCCCGGCATCCATCAATCGCGTCAGCTCGTCGCTGATCTCCTCGATCGCCGTTGCCGCATCGCATCCCTTGGCGCGGACGCGCTCGGTGGTAATGCCGTGCACCGCGACCGCAGCGTCCGGGACCTCCACCCCGGGGTCGACGAGCCAGGTGGCGACCTCGGGTTCCTCTCCGCCGCCGACCACGACCACGGAGGCCGCGACAATGCGGTCCGCATCCCAGTCGGTGCCAGTGGTTTCCGTGTCGAGGGCGATCAGACGGCCGTCAGGCCACGGAACGGCGCTCACCGGAGGCCTCCTGCCATACGGGAGCTGCAGGTGTGGGTGCGGGCGGCGCGGCGGCCGGCGTACGGGTTGCGGTAGACGCGGCGCCAGCCGCAGGCGGGGCAGCGAGTCCGGGCGCTCACGCGACCCGCCTCCCCACGACCGGCGCATCGAGGACGTCCAGGGCCTGGTCGGTGAGCTGCGGAACGTACTCGGGCAGCGCGCCGAGCTCGTCGAGGGCGTCGACGAGGACGTCCAGCGGGTCCGCCTCGCCGTCCCAGTACGCCGACACCGCGGTACGGGCGGCGGCCAGGAGTTCGGCATAGTGCTGCAGCGCCACCAGCTGGCGGCTCAGGTGCGTGTTCTGACTCGTCTGGGGCATTGGAGCTCAACCTCCTTGGAGGGACGGGCTGTCGGGCCCGTTCGGGCAGCGCGGATCACCGCAGGGCGTTCGGGCTCGACAGCAGCAGGAATGGAGATGAGGACAGATCAGCGTTCGCGCGTCTCGCGCGAGGACTGCTCGTTGCCGAGCAAGGCGCGCGCCACCATGGCGACGACGGCGAGCGCGAGCGCGGCCACCGCAGCGGAGACCGCGACGACGGCAACCGACAGCAGCAGGGCCACCAGGACGACGCCCACGGCCAGTGCACCGCCCGCGCCCACCGCAATTGCTGTGCCGGGTGTCCATCGGCCGGCGCCTCGCTCGGCGGGGGCGTGGTGGGAGCAGTGGCACGCGGCGCAGTGGTGGTCAGGGGTTCGGGGCACGGGCACCGGGAAAATCTGCTGTCCGTAGCGGTCGAAGACCGGGGTGACAGGCAGACGGTCGTCTGGCGTCGACGGCTCGTGCGGGAGCGGGACGTTCATGCCGCACGCCCCTGACGCCGCTGCCGCTGCACACGCTGGCGCTCTCGTGTGGTCAGACCGCCGAAGATCCCGAACTTCTCGCCGTTGGCCAGGGCCCACTCCAGGCAGCGGGTTTTCACCGGGCAGCGACGGCAGATCCTCTTGGCGAGCCAGACGTTCGCCTCCGCGCCGTCGAAGAACACCTGCGGGTCCGTCCCGGCACATGCCGCGCCGTCCAGTACGACCAGGTCGACACCCAGCACCGAGGAAAGGCCGGACCAGCCCAGCTCGAGCACCTGCTGACGCGAGCAAGTCCTGCCCAGCGCCGTGCGCGGACGAAGCGAGGCCATCTCAGCGCACCTCCGCACGCTCGACACGCGAGGCGGGCGACCACTCGTGACCACAGGAACCGCACATCTCGC
This sequence comes from Streptomyces xingningensis, assembly GCF_054957865.1. NCBI lineage: Bacteria > Bacillati > Actinomycetota > Actinomycetes > Kitasatosporales > Streptomycetaceae > Streptomyces > Streptomyces xingningensis. The sequence continues at coordinate 69,696 of NZ_JBDJPF010000028.1, read as the reverse complement.
GAGCCGCCGTACGGCACCGGGAGACCTGGACCCTGCGACCGCACCGCGGGCAGACGGCGGCACGGCAAACCGGGCGCCGGTCGTAGCCGAGGAAGACGGTCATCACGCCACCGCCTCGTCGCCACGAATCGGGTCGGTGGCCAGCTTCGTGGCTGCGAAAACGGCTACCTCGACTCCCCACAGGCGGCCATGGGTCTCGAAGTGATAGCCACCGTCGCTCATAGCGTTCAGACGGGTCGGCCATTCCGCGACGCTGGCCAGCAGGGCGACAGCCGGGAACATCTCGTCGGACGGCATGTGTGCGAACTGGATGAGAACCGAGTCGATGCTGACCGTCACCGAGGGCGCCGGAAGCCCCGGGAACATGCGCAGGAACTCCTCCACCTTCGCGAGCACGAGGGACACCCCGGCGGCCTTCGGCAACGGGGCCTTGGGCCACCTGGGCATGGGCGTACGCTGATTGAGCATTGGTGTGCTCCATTTCGTGGGAGTGGGGAGCGGCGAACTGCTTGGCGGTAGGAGGCCGCTCCGACACCAGCCTTTGGGAGCCCTGACGGATGAATCGTCGGGGCTTTCATCGCTCCGTCTGGTGCGCACCAGCAGGTTGCATCTGGTGCGCACCAGACGTCAAGGGCTTCGCACCGATCGACTTTTCAACTCGCCGTGTCGGCACACCACTAGAAGACACCCGACCGACAACTCGCTGGTAGCCAACTTGAGTTAACCAACCTCTGTTAACCCCTGCGCACCTGCGGAGATGTGCTGCATCCTGCTTCTGGAAGCCAACTGAAGGCACACAGCCGGGGTGATGAACGTGAGCGGCAGCTTGCGGGAGGCGCGGACAGCACGAGGATGGTCGCAGGAGCGACTGGTGCGCGAAATCGAGCGCCACGCGCGTCAACACTTGATCGACGTAGCATCCACTGCCAGCTTGCGCGTGTACGTCTCCGAGTGGGAGAACGGCAAGCGCAAGATCCTGAATCAGTACGCCACGATCTTGCGTTCCCTGCTGGGACTCACGGACCAGGAGCTGTTCGGCAGTCCTGGAGGTCACGCCCCAGCGGCCATGGCCGACGGCTACGACGAACTGATCTCCCGGATCGACTCGGCAAGAAACGTCAGCCTCACCATGGTGAAGACGTTCATGGGCCAGACCGAGCTGCTGCGTACCATCGACCGCCAGATGGGCGCCGCAGGACTGATCGACCAAATGACCGGACACCTGGCGACCCTTGAGGACGCGCTGACGTTTGCCGTACTCCCTGAAACCCGGCGCCCCGTGGCCCGGGCCTTGGCCGGCGCCGCCACGCTCGCTGCATGGCAGGCACTGGACGTTGGAGCGGTCGAACGAGCCTGGAAGCACTACGAACTGGGCAAGCGGGCAGCCAGCGAAGCCGACGAACCCATGTACCTCGCGCACGCGATGGCGGAGCAGGCATACGTCCTCGTCGATGCAGGACGGCCTGAGCTTGCGGTCGAACTCGTACGTGACGCCCGGCGCACAGGCGGACGACGCCTGTCTCCGCGCCTTCAGGCATGGTTGTACGCCGCCGAAGCCGAGGTGTGCGCGCACGCGAACATGCCGAACGACTGCCGGAGCGCTCTTGATCGAGCAACGGAACTCCTCCCAGCCGGAGGGGAAGCCCGCGACCCCGAGATGCTGAGTATCTTCCTCAACGCCAGTCACCTGGCCCGGTGGCGCGGCAACGCTCTCGCACTCGTCGGCGACGAAGGCGCGGTGAGCGACCTTTACGACGCGCTCGAGGCCATGGATCCGACATTCGTCCGAGCAGCAGCGGGCCTGCGTTGCGACCTGGCGCAGGCCCATTTGGCGCGCCAAGAGTACGACCAGGCCCACGAACAGCTCCGGCAAGCCCGGCTGTTGGCAAGCCGGACCAGCTCGGTGCGACACCGTCGGCGGATCGAGCAGCTCACGCAGAGGCTGTAGCGGCCCCGTATCCACGCGAAGCAAGCACGTGCAGCAGCGCCACCAGCGTTCCGGAGCCCATCAACTCGCCGCGCGCCATGAGGGTGGGGACGTCCGCGAGGGGAACCCACGCGACATGGCCGGCCTCTTCGATGTCCGTCGGATCACCCATGCGCTTCGCACCATGGCCCACGAAGATCTCGTGAGGTGAGTCCACCATGCCGACCATGGGCTGGTAGGTGACCACGTGCTCCAGCCCTGCCGGCCGCCAGCCGGTCTCTTCCTCGACTTCACGGAAAGCGGTCGCGAGCCCGTCCTCCCCCTCATCCACGATGCCGCCTGGCAGCTCCCAGCCCCACATGTCCGGCACGAAGCGGTACCGCCAGAGCATCAGCACGCGATCCTGGTCGTCGAGCACCGCCGCGATCGCGACGTGCTGCAGTCGCACCACGTGGTGCTCGAAGCGGTCTACCCCCGGCGGTTCGACATCAACGAGTGCCAGCTGCACCCACCGGTTGTCGTAGACGGTTCTCTCTCCGTAGATCCGCCACGGTTCCAACTCGCCCGGCACGTCAATGCTCACGGGGCGCTCCGCCAGCTGCATCGGCACCCTGTAGGAGCTGCGCCCGTGGACCTCCAGCACGTGCTCGGCCACGAGCCGGGCCAGGACTTGCCGAAGCGCGGTACGACCGACGTCGAGTTCTTCGCTCAGCGTCCGCTCGGACGGGAGCTTGTCCCCAGGTGCGATCTCCCCCGATGCGATCCGCTCACGGATCATGTTGTACACCCTCGTGGACTTGGGACCCATCCGTGCACACTCTCCCGCTTCTCGGCTGACGCCACCCGTACATATCCACGTGCCGAGCACCCAGGATCGTTCCCAAGTGCTCCTCTACCCACTACCCGAGGACGGATAAATACTCAGCTCTTTGCTGGGTGATGAGCTTCACGAACGACCATCTCAGCACCTCCACCTCTGCGATAGCACACCCGAAAATCACCAAACTGACCGAGCCACTCCCAACACGTCCGTTGTGGACCGGTTCCGCCCTTGTGGCCACTCCTGCTCTGCCGCACGGTCATGAACAGAGCTGCTCAGCAGGAGCTACTCGACAGGTGGGGGATTGCCATGAGCGGAGCCGATCATGTGTCGGAATGGGCGCGCAAGACGTTCGGCGATCTGGCCGGGCCGCTGTCCCAGGCCGTGGCGAAGTGTCTAGTACGGGCACACGAGCGAGCCAAGGACGGACATCAAGGGGTTGGCACACAGACCTTGGAGGCCTACGGACACGGCCTCTACGCCGCACAGTTCGAGGAACTGCTCACAGGGCTGGCCTCCCTCTCCGGCGCTCGCCCGGTGCGCCTCAACACCCGCGCAGTCATGGTGATCGCCGGGCGGATCCTCTACCCCATCCGGTACGCGAAGACCGACGTACCGGTCACTGCAGCGCGTCTTCGCAAGGCGGCAAAGTTTCAGGCTGACCTGATTGAACAGCATGGGCCAGAGAGGATGCAGGGGGAACTAGACCTAGGCTTGGTGGGAGTACGGGAACGAGAGATTCACCGCGATCTCGACCGGCTGGACCCAGACGACACTCTAATCCTCCTTGCCTATGCCTGCTCCAAGGACAGCGGTGTCATGCGCCTGGAATGGGGAGAGGCAGAACTCCGGCGCGAGGACAGGGCCTTGATCTGGCACAACCACGAAGCGCTGCCGCTGCCTGGCCCCTCGAACTCGGGGTAAGCCGTGCGAAGGCCGGGAGTGGGAGGCCGCAGGCCTCGCAGAGGGGTGCCACCAGAGAGGTACTGCATTCCAGCACCCGGAGTGGCGGAAATGTGCTGGTCAGGCGGGGTGGCCGGTGCGGGTGCTCCGGGTGCTGAAATGCCGCACCTCTCTGACAAAGGGGGCAGACAGTGGTCCGCCTTGACGGTGTTCATCTGCCCTTGGCGTAGGCGATCCGGCCGCTGACGCCGTCGGCGTGCGTGCTGCCGAAGGTCGCCTCCAACATGAACAGCCCCAAACGCATGCAATCGGGGCGTGACTTGCACCAAGACTCCGCCAGGGCATGGCGAGGTGACTGGAGCGAAGACAAAACAAGCGACCATGTCACGTTCTGCTGCCGTGATGGCACTACTTGGTGTCGGGACTGACCAAACAGCGTCTCGTGGGCGCGGAATGAAGGGTCTGTCGGTATGGGTACCGCAGTGGTCACCTACCTGATAGCAGTGCTTGTGGCTGGTGGCGGCAGGGTGTCGATCATCTGGCTGCGCGAGCACATGGCGCTGGAAAGAGCACGCCTCCACCAGCAGCAGCTCTCCAAACGAGTGGTTCGACTGCCCGCCGGTAGCTGCCTCCTGGATCAGCACCCAGAGCAAGGCACGACGTTCGTCGAGGTCGGTACGCGCAGGAAGGGCAACTCCCTTGGATGAGACACGACCACGGGCTGCGGTATCAGCACCACCCGCTCGTGCCTTTCCGCGGCTGCGACCCGCCCCCGAAACCTCGTCGTCCCGAGCCGCGTTCGCCGACCATTACGCCAAAGACATGGCTCCTTTGGTCCGGTTCATCATGCGACTTGGCGTCCCCGCCGACGAAGCGGCTGACATCGCACACAGCGCCTTCGCTCTGGCTTTCGAGCACTGGGAATCCATCGAGCACCCGCGGGCGTGGTTGCGCCGCGTCTCCTCACGCAGGCTGGCTCGGCTGCGCAACTCACGGGAGCAATTGACCGATGAGGTACCGGATGTGGCAGGTGGTCGATGTCCCGTGGCTGCGGTGGAGCTGGGAGAAGAGGAGGCCCTCGTGTACGAGACGCTCGGCTGGTTGCCGGAGCGCCAAAGGGCAGTGATGGCATGGACATTGGACGGTTTTCGACCGCACGAGATCGCGGTTGAGCTGGGGATGAGATCCGACGCAGTACGGCAGAACTTGCACCGTGGCCGTGAGTTTCTCAAGCAAGCGCTGCTGGCCAAGGAAGACGGGGAACGCGATGGCTGAGCAGGCAAACCACACCCACAAGAACAGCGATGTCCTGCTGGACAATCTCCTAGCTACCGCGGATGCGGCGGTCTTGGCCCGCGTGTCATCCGCGCTCGACCTCGATGCCGGCCGGGCCGCGATCTTCGCTCCATCGTCACCGCCCGAGGAAGTTCCCGAAGGTGGCTATGTTGGCGACGAGTCCGAGCTGGACTCCATCCTGGACTTCACTGCCGATGACATCACCAGGTGGATGGCGATCTCCGGGCCAGGCTTTCTGCCACAGCAGCTGGACAAAGCCTCCTCGACGATCAGGACCATGACTGTGGTCGGCCGAGCATTGCTGCCGCCGAGCATGCACCCAAGCTGGGACCTGGCCACCGACTTCCTCGACGACGGACAGAGCCACCTGGCCCACCTGAAGGCTGGCCTCGCACGTCGCGAACTGGGGCTGAACCAAGCGCTGAGTCTCCAACACCGGGCATGGCAATGCCTTGATCGGTTCACAGGAACCATTCGGCAGGCCGCCCGGACTCCGCACGGGGCTAAGGCAGATCGTGTCAACGAACGCCTCATTACCACCGCCGAACTGACCCTGACGCTTCTCGGGTGGACCAGAGGAGGAATCGAAGCGCTATTTCACGAGACGGATCACTCCATCCGCTCCCCCGTGAGGTGACACTGCGCCGCACGGTCGTCTCGCCAGGGCTATGCAAGATCCAAGATGCAGCTCCCTCGGCACTCCGCTGGCCGGCTACCAACGGCCGGTCAGCCGACGGCTGGGAGACAAAGCGGGCAAACAGCCCCAGCTCAGCCCACCATGATCCGGGCCACACACGGACCGCCCGCCCAATTCCGGCGCCTCCCGGCCACGACAGTACAGGTCAGAGCAGCGTTCCGGCCTGCACCCCCAGCAGACGAAGAACCTGCTCGTGTCGTACTCGCCGAAGAAGCTCGGCTTCTTCTGAGAGCCTCAAGTCGGGTGCCTGGAGCGAACGTTACGCCTTCAGGTATCCGACCTTCGTCACCCGACTCTCGTGGTCGCTGCCCGTGACGCGACCGCGCAGAAGCCGCGCCCGGGGGCCGGGCGAGCTGCTGGGGCGCGCGGTGGCGCAAAGACACCTGTAGGCGGTCGCCGATCGGTGGGTCCAGTCTCAAGACTGAGCACAAATTACACACACCCCCTCTACATACCGGCTCCGGTGGTCTACGTTGTCGATGCTTCTCATGGAGCCCGACAGGGGCCTTGGGTGCGGGGAGCACCCGAGGTTTCGACGGGTTCCCGCACGCCTCAAGAGCCTGGCAGGACATGCGAGTCCGCTGCCGCCAGGGTGGGTTGTTCACGTAGCACTGAAATAACCGGGATTGATGTCATGCGCGGGGGGCGGGGGCCTCCCGAGGAGAGAAACAGTGCGGGGGGCGGGGGCCTCCCGGGGGGAGGAACAGTGTTGGGCGAACACGTCGAACCACTGGTGACCTGGGGGGTCCCGTGCGGCAGGGGGAATTAGCCAGCCCGTTAACGTCGGCGCGAAGACGTCTGGCGAACGGGGCAATCAACCAACTCGCGATCGACTGGGAGCAGCGGTACCGCCGTACCGTGATCACCAGCGATACCCTGACCACCGCCTTCGTGGTGGCGGCGATCGGCACCTTCTTCGGGGCCCGGGACGCGGCCAACTGGCACGAGAAGTGGGGAATTCTCGCATTTGGCACCGAGCTGCTGGTGCTGGGAGCACTTGCGGTGAGCCGGGCATGGGCTCCGGCCGTGCTCGGCCAGGGCGCCGAGGAATTCCGCCGGCTCGGACGCGCACTGTTCACGGCGGCCGTCGTCCTGGCGCTCGGTGGGATCGCCCTCACCTCGCACAACATCAAGCTCTGGATCTTCGTCGCGATGCCCGCGCTCGCGCTCACCACCATGACCGCGCGGTATCTGCTGCGCCTCTGGCTGCACAAACAGCGGAAGGAAGGACGGTGCCTGCGACCGGTGCTTGCTGCCGGGAGCCCGGCCACCGTGTGCGACCTGATCACCCGAACCCGCAAGTTCCCGCACCTCGGCTGGCGGGTGGATGCGGTGTGCACGACGGATGGTCTCGGGCTCGGTGGTGACCAACTGGACGGAGTGCCGGTCGTCGGCCGGCTGACGGACGTCGCCAACCACGTCCGCCGCGACGGCTACCGTGTCGTCGCGGTCACGCCGGACCCGCACTGGTCACCGGACCGGCTGCAGCAGCTGGCCTGGAACCTTGAGGGCAGCGACGCCGAGATGGTCGTGGCCCCCGTGCTGATGGAGGTGGCCGGCCCGCGGCTGCACGTCGATGCGGTGCTCGGAATCCCGCTGCTGCGGGTCAGCATGCCGACCTTCACCGGGGGCCGCCGGGCAGTCAAAGAGGTCGTCGACCGGATGGGCGCGGCGATCCTGCTGGTGCTGTTCGCGCCGCTGATGGTGCTCGTCGGGCTGCTCGTGCTGGTGGACAGCCGGGGTGGGGCGTTCTACCGCCAGCGCAGGGTCGGCAAGGACGGCCGCGAGTTCACCATTCTCAAGTTCCGCACCATGATCGCCGGGGCCGACGGGGCACGTGCCGAGCTGGCCGACCGCAACGAGGGAGCCGGCCTGCTGTTCAAGCTCCGCCGGGATCCGCGGGTGACCCGGGTGGGAACAGTGCTGCGCCGGTACTCGATCGACGAGCTCCCGCAGCTTTTCAACGTGCTCACCGGATCGATGTCGCTCGTCGGTCCGCGGCCCCCGTTACCGGAGGAGTCCGCCGCGTACGGCCCGGACATCCGGCGGCGGCTGCTGGTCAAGCCCGGGCTCACCGGCCTGTGGCAGATCAGCGGACGCAGCGACCTGCCATGGGAGGAGGCGGTCCGGCTGGACCTGCGGTATGTGGAGGACTGGTCGCTCGCCCTGGACACAGTGATCTTGTGGAAGACGCTGCGTGCGGTGGTCTACGGGCAGGGGGCCTACTGATGCGCGGGGGGCTGCGACTCAACGGTCCCGCCGGCGCGCGGACCGCAGGCCGCCGGGGCCTGCCCAGGGGGAGGAACGGGTCATGAGGGTCAGCGTTTTCGGGCTCGGCTATGTGGGCTGCGTGTCGGCCGCGTGCCTGGCCGGCATGGGGCACGAGGTCATCGGGGTGGACGTGAACCAGGTGAAGGTCGACCTGGTCAACGACGGCAAGGCCCCGGTGGTCGAGGAGCGGATCGGCGAGCTCATCGCCGAGGTCGTGCGGACCGGAGCGTTACGCGCCACCGGCGACGTCCGCGAGGCGATCACGGACAGCGAGGTGTCGCTGGTCTGCGTGGGCACGCCGTCGGAGCCCAACGGCAGCCTGTGCACCACGTACTTGGAGCGGGTCACCGAGCAGATCGGTGCCGCGGTCGCCGAGCGGGACGGGCGGCAGACCGTCGTGTTCCGCAGCACCATGCTCCCGGGCACCTGCCTGAACCTGCTGGTGCCCATCCTGGAGAAGCACGTCGGCGGCACGGCCGGGGTGGACTTCGGGGTCGCGGTCAACCCGGAGTTCCTGCGCGAGGGCACGAGCGTGCGGGACTTCTTCGACCCGCCCAAGACCGTCATCGGCGAGCTCGACCCGGCGAGCGGCGACGTGGTGGCGAAGCTGTACGACGGATTGCCCGGCGAGGTGTTCCGGGTGCCCGTCCCGACGGCCGAGGCGATCAAATACGCGGACAACGCGTTCCACGGCCTCAAGATCGGCTTCGCGAACGAGCTGGGCGCGGTGTGCCAGGCGCTCGGGGTGGACTCGCACCAGGTGATGGACGTGTTCCTGGCCGACCGCAAGCTGAACATCAGCCCCGCCTATCTGCGGCCCGGCTTCGCCTTCGGCGGCTCCTGCCTGCCCAAGGACCTGCGCAGCCTGGTCCACGCGGCGCAGCGGGCCGACATCTCGGTGCCCATCCTCGCCCATGTGCTGCCCTCCAACTCCGCGCATCTGCAGCGCGCGGTGGAGCTGGTCGAGCGCACCGGCAAGCGCCGGGTGGGCCTGTTCGGGCTGTCCTTCAAACCCGGCACCGACGACCTGCGCGAGAGCCCGCTCGTCGAGCTGGCGGAGAGGCTCTTCGGCAAGGGGTACGACCTGCGGATCTACGACCCCAATGTGAACCTCTCCCGGCTGCTGGGCGCGAACCGCGAGTACATCGAGACCCGGCTGCCCCACCTCGCGCAGCTGCTCGCGGAGTCCGTCGACGAGGTGCTCGAGCACGCCGAGGTGTGCCTGGTCGGGACCAGGGATCCGGCCGTGCTGTCGGCGCTGCCCCATGGCGACGGCCCGGTGATCGTCGACCTCATCCGCCTTCCCGACGCCGACGCGCGCCGGGCCGAACCGGGGTACATGGGCCTTGCTTGGTGACACAGTCGGCGGCGACGGGCCAGCCCGTCGCGCGCTGATCCTCGTGGAGAACCTGTCGGTGCCGTTCGACCGGCGGGTGTGGCAGGAGTGCACGACGCTGCGCGACGCGGGCTGGACGGTGCACGTCATCTGTCCCCGGGGCAGCAAGCGGGACACGGAGCCGGAGGCGGAGATCGACGGGGTGCGGATCCACCGCTACCCGTTGCGCGCGGCCACCGGAGGGCCGGCCGGCTACCTGCGGGAGTACGGATCGGCGCTGTGGCACACGGCCCGGCTGGCCCGCAAGGTCGGCCCGGTCGACGTGGTCCACGCCTGCAACCCGCCCGACCTGCTGTTCCTGCCGGCCCTGTGGCTGAAGCGGCGCGGCGCGCGGTTTGTCTTCGACCAGCACGACCTGGTACCCGAGCTGTACCTCTCCCGGTTCGACCGCGGCGAGGATCTGCTCTACCGCGCCGTGCGCGCGCTGGAACGGCTGACCTACCGGGCCGCGGACGTCGTGCTCGCCACGAACGAGAGCTACCGGGAGGTCGCGATACGCCGGGGCGGCAAGCGGCCGGAGGACGTCTTCGTGGTGCGCAGCGCGCCCGCCGTCGACCGGTTCCAACCGGTGCCGCCCGAGCCGGAGTTGAAGCGCGGCAAGCCTCATCTGCTGTGCTATCTCGGCGTCATGGGCCCTCAGGACGGCGTCGACTACGCCTTGCGGGCCCTCGCGAAGCTGCGCGACGAGCTCGGGCGGACCGACTGGCACGCGGTGTTCGTCGGCGCCGGCGACGCCTTCGACGCGATGGTGGAGCTGTCCCGGCGGCTCGGGCTGGGTGAGCAGGTGCAGTTCACCGGGCGCATTCCGGACGCCGATCTGGTGCGCTACCTGTCCACCGCGGACGTGTGCCTCTCCCCCGACCCGCGTAATCCGCTCAACGACGTGTCGACCATGAACAAGGTCCTGGAGTACATGGCGATGGGCCGGCCGATCGTCTCGTTCGACCTCCGGGAGGCGCGCGTCTCCGCCGGTGACGCCGCCGTCTACGCGCCCGCCAACGACGAGGCCGAATTCGCCAAGCTCATCGCGCTGTTGCTGGACGATCCGGAGAGGCGGGCCCGGATGGGCAAGATCGGCCAGGAGCGGATCGGCGGGCAGCTCTCCTGGCAGAACTCGCAGGCGTCGCTGCTCGACGCCTATGCCGCCGCCTGCGCACAGGTGAAGAGGCCGCGCCATTGAGCGAGGACACGATACGCCTGGTCACGATCGGGCGGATTCTCCGTCGGCGCTGGCGGCTTCTCACCGTCCTCACCGTGGTGGGCGCGCTCGTCGGCTACGGCGCCTCGGTGCTGAATCCGCCGCGTTACACGGCGTCGGCACCCGTCCTGCTGCCGGGGCAGTGGGAGGCGCGCGAACTGCTCACACAGGCGGAGATCGCGACGAGTTCGGCGGTGATCGACCGCGCGGCCGCCGCGCTCGGCTGGAAGGGCGTCAGCGGCAGCGACCTGCGGGACCGGGTGAGCGCCAAGGCCGCCGACGGGAACATCATCAACATCTCGGGAACGGCCGACACCCCGGAGCGCGCACAGCGGCTCTCCGACCAGATGGCCAAGGAATTCGTCGCCTTCGCCGCGCGGATCTCGGGCAACAGCGCCGACACCGACACGGCAGCGAGCTCCGAGGCACTGCGGCAGAAGGTGGCGGAGGTCGGCCGCCGCATCACCGACCTGGCCAACGCGGCCAATCCGGGCCAGAACGTGGAGAGCGTGCAGGCCCGCACCGAACTCGAGAAGATGCGCACCGCGCTGCAGGACGCCATGAAGAAACTGGATCAGGCCAACCCGACGGCCGCCAAGGCCGGCATGGTCGTCATGGGGCCGGCGCCCCGGCCGGACGGCGAGGCGCCGCCGACGAGGACGCAGCTCATCGCCGGCGGGGCGCTGCTGTTCTTCCTGCTCGCGGTCATCGGCCATCTCACCGCCGCACGGATGAACCGCCGGCTGCGCACCGAACCGGACATCACCGCGGCCCTGGGTTCCACACTCCTCGGCACCGTCGACGTACCCGGTGAACAGCCCGCGCACCGGCCGCAAGAGCCCGGTCCACGGGCCTTGGCCCGCCGGCTCCTCGGCCTCGACACCCGGTGGGACGTACCGACCCCGCAGATGTCCGGCGACGAGGACAGCAGACGCACCCGCTACCGGCGGGTGTGCGCTCGCCTCCGGGACCAACTGCCCGCCCCCCGGCGGCTGCTGGTCGTCGTGCCGGACGGCGACGGGACCGCCCGCCTGGCCGCCGAGCAGCTCGTCGCCGAGGCCGAGAACGGTCCTTCCCCAAGCTCTTCGAGCAGGGGATACCCCAAGCTGCGGGTGGTGGACGTCGCGGTGTCGCAGCCCCTGGTGCCGGACCGCGACACCGAGTCCGGTGCCCTGGTCGTGCTCAGCGCGGGCAGCTGGACAGCGGACGAGCTCGCCGGCATCGCCGAGGCGTGTGCGGACGCGGGGCACAAGGTCGTCGGCGTCGTCGTCGCCGTCACGGTCCGGGCCCGTGTGACGCGGACGGCCGGTCGTTCTCCGGACGACGCCGATCCCGAGCTCGCGGTGCGCGCCCACACGACGGGGGGTTCGGTGTGACGACCGGCAAGACCTCGGAGCCGACGGCCGCCACTCCGCTGCTCGACCTGCACTCGCTGGTGGTGGCGGTGCGCAGGCGCCGCCGCCTCTGGTGCGTCATGGCGCTCCTCGGGCTGCTGATCGGCGCGGCGATGTCGGTCGTGCTGCGGCCGCCGCCGACCGCCGTGACCGAAGTGCTGGTCGCGCATAAGGAGGACCAGGCGAACGACTCCGGAACGCTGATCCGCACCGACATCCAGCTGCTGGCGACCACGCGGATCGCCGGCAAGGCCCTGCAGTCCCTCAAGTCCCATGAGAAACCGGAGGACTTCATAGCGGACTACCGGGGTACCGGCTTGACCAACAACCTGATGCAGATCCAGGTGACCGGCGCCAGCGACGCGGAAGCGATGGCCCGCGCCAAGGCGCTGGCCGACGCCTTCATCGCGGACCACGTGGAACGGATGCAGGAGGCCGCGAAGGCCGAGTCCAAGGCCCTGCTCGACCAGCGTGACCGCATGCGGGACGAGCTCGCTCAGGTCAACAAGTCGATCGAGGAACGACCGCCGGCGAACGATCCGAAGGCGTCGGCGAACAGCGAGTCGCTCTTCGCCCGCCGGGCCGAACTCACCTCGCGCATCTCCGACTTCAACCAGCGCGCCGCGGAGGCGCGCACCGGGACGCCCAAGGTCATTTCCGGGACGCAGATCGTGGACGCCCCGCGCCCGGTGCCGCACTCCGTGCCCAAGGCCGCCGCCACCGACGCAGGGATCGGGCTCGTCCTCGGGCTCGTCCTCGGGCTGGCGATCGCCGCGGTCACCGCGGTGGTCGCGGACCGCCCCGTGCTGCGCCGGGACATCGCGGTGAACCTGGGCGCCTCGGTCATCGCGGAGCTGCGCCGCGCGGCCCTGCGGCCAGCCCGGCCGTGGCAGCGCAGGCGGACCCGGGCGGCGCGCGAACGGCTCGCCGTGAGCCTGGCCCGTACCGTGCGCGGCTCGGCGGAACCGGTGTCGCTGCTGGAACTGGGCTGTGCGCGCGGCACGAGCGTGATCGCCCTGGACCTCGCCGAGGCGCTGGCACCGGACGGGCCCGTGGTGATCATCGACGGCCTGCCCGGCCCGCAGCTGGCCCAACACAGCCAAAAGCCAGGAGGCCCGACCGTGGTCAGCGGCAAGGACGCCGCGGAAGTGCCGCCCGAGGAACGCCGGTTCGGCGTCGGCTCGGTCGCGCCCGGCACGGCGTGGACCGACCTGCAGTACCTCGGCGACCGGACCGTGCTCGTCGTGCGCGCCGGGCACGGCAGCGCCGCATGGCTGCACACCGTGGCACGGCAGCTCGCGGACCTGAGCATTCCGGTGATCGGCGTGGTGCTGATCGACCCCGATCCGCGCGACCGGACCGACGGCACGCTGTGGGACGGGCTGCACACCGCGTTACGCGGCCACAACGAGCTGCTGTCCCGGCAGAGCGGGACGGGCCAACGGCGGTCGGAGCGACGGCAGATGTGGGCCGCACGGGTCCCGGACAGCGACCAGGAGGCGCGCTAGAGCATGTGTGGCATCGCAGGCACTTACCGATGGCCGGACGGGAAGGCCGTGACCGACCGGCTCACCGATACCCTCGCCCACCGCGGCCCGGACGGGGCGGGCCGCTACAGCCACCCCGCCGGTGACGGCGAAGTGCACCTCGGGCACCGCCGATTGGCCATCATCGACCTGTCCGGGACCGGCGCCCAGCCGATGGTCTCGGGCGGCCTCGCCCTCACGTACAACGGCGAGCTGTACAACGCGCCCGAGCTGCGTGCCGAGTTGACGGCCGCCGGGGTGCGCTTCCGCGGTACGTCCGACACCGAGGTGCTGCTGGAGGCCTGGCGGCGCTGGGGCACGGGCTGCCTGCCCCGGCTGCGCGGCATGTTCGCGTTCGGGATCTTCGACGAGCGAACCGGTGAACTGGTGCTCGCCCGCGACCAGCTCGGCATCAAGCCGCTGTTCCTGCTCCGGCGCGGTGCGGGCCTGGTGTTCGCCTCCGAGCTCAAGGCGCTCGCCGCCGCCACCGACGGGTCGCTGGAGGTGGACCATGCGGCGCTGGTGGCCTCGCTGCTGTACTACTGGGTGCCGGACTCGCGCTGCGCGTTCCGCGAGGCGGAGAAGCTGCCGCCGGGGAGCTGGCTGCGGTGCCGGCCCGACGGCCGGGTGGAGCGCGGCCGGTTCTGGCACCTCCGGGACATCGCCGCCGAGGGCCGGGAGCGGGCCCGGAGCGGCGAACGGCCGGACCTGGCCGCCGTCGTCGAGGAGTCGACCCGGCACCACATGCTCTCCGACGTCCCCGTGGCGACCTTCCTCTCCGGCGGGCTGGACTCCAGCTACCTGACCGCGCTGGCGGCCCGCGACCAACCCGGGATCTCCGCCTACACGATCGGATTCCGCGCCGAGGACGCCAAGTTCGAGGCGATGCCGGACGACCTTCGCTATGCCCGGCAGGTGGCCGAGCAGTTCGGCGTCGACCTGCACGAGATCGAGATCGCCCCGGACGTGCTCGACCTGCTGCCGAGGATGACGTACCACCTGGACGAGCCGATCGGCGACCCCGCCGCGATCAACACGTTCCTCATCTGCTCGGCCGCCCGGGAGGCCGGGGTCAAGGTGATGCTCTCGGGCATGGGCGCCGACGAGCTGTTCGCCGGTTACCGCAAGCACCTGGCCAACCTGATCGCGCTGCGCTACCAGCGCGTCCCGCGCCCCCTGCGGCGCGGCCTGTCCGCGGCCGTGGACCGGCTGCCGGTCGCCACGGCCCGCCGGGGGTACCGGTCGGTGCGGTTCGCGAAGCGGTTCCTCTCCTTCGCCGACCTGCCGGAGGAGACCGCGTTCCGGCGCAGCTACACCATGTACGACCAGGACGAGCTGCTCGCCCTGGTCGATCCGGACCTGGCCGGGACGGTCGAGGACGTACTGACCGAGCACGCGGACATCTACCAGGACAACGACCTCGACGACTTCGTCAACCGCATGTGCCTGAGCGACGCCCGGATGTTCCTGCCGGGCCTGAACCTCACATACACGGACCGGTCGAGCATGGCCGCGTCGACCGAGGTACGGGTGCCGTACGTGGACGTCGAGGTGGTCAAGGCGGCGTTCGCCGTGCCCGGCGATCGCAAGATCGTCGGACGGCAGGGCAAGGCCGTCCTCAAGGAGGCGGCCACCTCGGTCCTGCCCCGGGAGATCGTGTACCGGCCCAAGGGCCTGTTCAGCGCCCCGCTGCGCGCCTGGATGAGCCGGGATCTGGCACCGCTGGTGCGCGAGGTGGTGCACGACGGCGTGCTCGTCAACTCCGGGTTCCTGCGCCGCGACGCGCTGGCGCGGCTCGTCGCCGAGGACGCCGCCGGGCAGCGGGACTTCTCCAAGCATCTGTGGCATGTGCTGACCCTCGAGTACTGGTATCGCGGCGCGACCTCTGGGTCCGGCCAGAGCACTCGGTTGACGGCTTAGGAATCAGAGGAGTTCGGGTGAAACAGGTTGTGCAGAACTACAAGAGCGGCGAGCTGGCGGTGCTCGACGTACCGGAGCCGGGGTGCAAGCCGGGCGGTGTGCTGGTCCGCAGCGCCTACTCGCTGATATCCACCGGGACCGAGCTCATGAAGGTGTCCGAGGCCGGCATGTCGATGCTGGGCAAGGCCCGTTCCCGTCCGGACCAGGTGGCCAAGGTCATGCAGAGCGTGGCCACCAACGGGGTGCCCGCCACCTACCGCAAGGTGATGGGCAAGCTGGACTCCTACACGCCGCTGGGCTACTCGCTGTGCGGGGTGGTCGAGCAGGTCGGCACCGGGATCGACGATGTGAAGGTCGGCGACGTCGTGGCCTGCGCCGGCAACGAGCACGCGTTGCACGCCGAGTTGAACTGGGTGCCGAAGAACCTCTATGCCCGGGTGCCGGACGGCCTCGCGCCGCAGCACGCGGCCTTCGGCACCGTCGGGTCGATCGCGTTGCAGGGCGTGCGCCAGGGCGAGTCACGGCTCGGCGAGGTGGCGCTGGTCATCGGCCTCGGACTGATCGGGCAGTTGGTGGTGCAGCTGCTGGCCGCCTCGGGAGTCCGTGTCGTCGGGGCCGACCCCGACCCGGCGCGCTGCGAGCTCGCCGAGCGCCTGGGCGCCACGGCCTGCGGCGATCCCGCGTCCGCGGCCGTGGAGAGCGCCGTCGCCGAACTCACCGGCGGTCACGGCGTGGACCAGGTGTACCTGGCCGCCGGCGGCGGCAGCAACCAGCCCGTCGAGCTGGCCGCACGCCTGAGCCGGGACCGCGGCCGGGTCGTCGACATCGGCAAGTGCCGCCTGGACCTGCCGTGGAACGCGTACTACGAGAAGGAGCTCGACGTCCAGTTCTCCCGCTCGTACGGCCCCGGGCGCTACGACCCGGAGTACGAGCTCGAGGGCCGGGACTACCCGGTCGGCTACGTCCGCTGGACCGAGCGCCGCAACCTGGCATGCTTCCTCGATCTCCTCGCCCGCGGCAGCGTCGACGTGGAGCCCCTGGTCTCCCTCATCGCCGACTTCGACGACGCCGTCGAGACGTACCGGCGCCTGAAGGACGGCGAGTTGAAGGCCGTGGCCGTACTGTTCCGGTACCCCGAGCGCCCGGGGGAAGCGGAGGCCCCGGCGGTCGCGGTTCCCGCGGTGAACGTGACGCGGAGTCCGGCCCGGTCCGCCAAGGGGCCGGTGCGGCTGGCGTTCGTCGGCGCGGGGAACTACGCGACGTCGATGCTGCTGCCGCACCTGGCGCAGCGCGACGGCGTCGAGTTGTCGACGGTCGTCACCACGACGGCGCTGTCCGCGGCCAACGCGAAGCGGAAGTTCGGCTTCGCCGGGGCGACCACCGACCTCGACGCCGTGCTCGGCGACCCGTCCGTCGACGCGGTGTTCGTGGTCACCCGCCACAGCTCGCACGCCGAACTGACCCGGAAGGCGCTGCTGGCCGGCAAGGCGGTGTTCGTGGAGAAGCCCCTGGCCCTCACCGAGGACGAGCTGGCCGGCGTGCTCGCGACGGTGGAGGAGTCCGGCAACGACCGGCTGCAGGTGGGCTTCAACCGCCGGTTCGCGCCGCTGCTGCGGGAGGCCAGGCAGCGGTTCGGCGCCCGGACCGGTCCGGCGAGCCTGCGCTACCTGGTCAACGCGGGCCGGCTGCAGCACGGCAGCTGGTACCTCCGGCAGGGCACGGAGGGCTCGCGATTCGCCGGCGAGGGCGGGCACTTCATCGACACGGCGAGCTGGCTGCTCGAGGCCGACCCGGTCTCGGTGTACGCGGTCGCCACATCCGGCAACGAGGACCTGCAGGTCGTACTCCGCTACCCCGACGGGTCCACCGCCACCATCAGCTACGTCACCACCGGCGCGCCCGGCTTCCCCAAGGAGACGCTGGACCTCGTCGCGGACGGCAAGGTGCTGCGGCTCGACGACTTCGTCCGTGCATCGGTGTACAGCCGTAAGCGGTGGGTCAGTTCGCGGCTGCCCAAGGCCCGGGACAAGGGCCAGAACGCCGAACTGGCCGCGTTCGTCAAGGCCGTACGGACCGGCGGGCCGATGCCGGTGCCGCTGGAGTCGCTGGTCGCCACCACGTCGGCCACCCTGGCCGTGCAGGCCGGCCTGGCCGGCGGTGCACCGGTCACGTTGGCGAGGCCGCGATGACCATGAGTCCGGGCTGGTACCTGCGGCGGCTGTCCCGGATGGGGCCGCGGGAGGTCGGCGGCCGGGTGGGCGACGCGGTACGCAGGCGGTGGTGGCGGTCGGCGCTGCCGGACTGCCCGAGCGTGACCGGCGCCCGGTTCACCGCGGTACTGCCCGCCGGGACGATCGCCGCAGTGCCACCGGACGCCGCGAAACGTCTCATCGCCGAGGCGGACCGGCTGATGGCCGGGCACGCCGAGTACTTCGGGGTGAACCGCGACGACCTGGCCGACCCGGACTGGTGGTACGACCCGAGGACCGGGCGCCGGGCTCCGTGGGGGTACGCCTTCGACATGCCGTACCGCGACGAGGACGCGGTCGGGGACATCAAGCAGATCTGGGAGCTGTCCCGGCATCAGTACCTCACCGTGCTCGCCGCCGCCTACGCGGTCACCGGGGACGAGCGGTACGCCGAGCGCGTGGCCGAACACCTGCGGCTGTGGTGGGCGGCCAACGCGCCGCTGCGCGGGGTGCATTGGGTCAGCGGCATCGAGCTGGGGATCCGGCTGCTGTCCTGGGTGTGGATCCGCCGGCTGCTCGACGGCTGGCCGGGCGCGGCCGGGCTGTTCGAGGGCAACCCGACGGCGCGGAACCAGATCTGGTACCACCAGCGCTGGCTGGCCGCCTTCCCCAGCCGGGGGTCTTCGGCGAACAACCACGTCATCGCCGAGGCCGCCGGGCAGTTCGCAGCGGCCTGTGCGTTCGGGTGGTTCCCCTCCTCGGCTCGTTGGCGGGCCGGCGCGCTGCGGTCGCTGGAGCGGCATCTGCGCAGCAACACCTTCGTCTCCGGCCTCAACCGCGAGCTGGCCACCGAGTATCACGGACTCGTGCTGGAGCTCGGTCTGGCCGCGGTGGCCGAGGCGGATGCCGCCGGCGTGCCGGTTCCCGCGTCGGTCCGGCTGGTGCTGCTGCGGATGACCGACGCGCTCGCGGCCGTCGTGGACGGCCGGTTGCGGCCGCCGCGCCAGGGGGACGCGGACGACGGGCACGGTCTGGTCGTGGACGGCGCGGGCACCGACCGCTGGGGCTCGCTGCTGGCCACCGGGGACGCCGTGTTCGGCCGGCTCGACTGGTGGCCGGTGGTGACCGGCACCGATGTGCGCACCCCGCTGCTGGCCGCGCTCATCCGGCCGTACCCGAAGAAAGGAACCACACCGGCTGTGAGCCGTCCGGCAAGCAGGCCGGGCCACTTCGCCGACGCGGGCATGACCATCCTGCGCGGTCCGGCGGAGATCTGGTGCCGCTGCGACGGTGGTCCGCACGGCTTCCTGTCCATCGCCGCGCATGCCCACGCGGACGCGCTGTCCGTGGAGGTCCGGCACGACGGGGTCGACGTGCTCGCCGACCCGGGGACGTTCTGCTACCACGGGCAGCCCGAGTGGCGGCAGTACTTCCGGTCGACCCTCGGCCACAACACCCTGCAACTGGACGGCGGTGACCAGTCCGTCTCCGGCGGCCCGTTCCTGTGGACCCGGCATGCCCGCAGCCGCGTCCTGGTCGCGGACACATCCGGTGAGGGTGTGGCCCGCTGGAGCGCCGAGCACGACGGCTACCAGCACTCGGTGCACCGCCGCCGGGTGGAACTGACCGCCGCTAGCCAGGAGTTGCGGGTGGTCGACGAGGTGCGCGGCCCGCGCCGGGCCATGTGCCTGGCGTTCCACCTCGGCCCGGCCATCACCGCGGACCTGGCGGGGAACCGGGCAGTGCTCACCTGGACCCGGGACGGCGAGGACCGCTCCGCGGTGCTCGACCTGCCCGGGCAGCTGAACTGGCGGGCGCATCGCGGCGAGACCCACCCGCCGCTGGGCTGGTACTCCCCCGGCTTCGGCCGCAAGGAACCCGCCACCACGCTGGTCGGCACCGGCTTCGCCGACGGCGCGCAGGGGTTCACCACCGTGCTCAGGTTCCGCGGCTAGGGGGGCGCGTGGGGATCAAGAGGCGGTACTGGGGGGCGCCGGCGGCGGCGCTGATCCTGCTGGCGGCGACCGGCTGTACGAGCACGCCGGACGACTCGGCGGAGCCGACCGACAAGCCCGCCGCGTCCGGGGCGCCCGCCACGTCCGTGGCCCACGTGTGCGCCAAGCCCGAGGCCGGGCCGGCGAAGGCGCCGGCGGGCGCGGTGACGGTCGACCCCGCGGTGGTCGACGACCTGGCCGCGAAGACCAGGAACAGCCCCCCGGGCACCACGTTCTGGCTCCGGCCCGGCACACACAGACTCGAGCCGGACCGCTTCGCCCAGGTCATGGCCAAGCGGGGGAACCGCTACCTCGGAGCGCCGGGTGCGGTGCTCGACGGCCGGAAGGTCAACCAGTACGCGTTCGGCGGTACCGCCCCCGACGTCACCATCAGCCACCTGACCGTGCAGGGGTTCGTCGCGCCGAACAACGAGGGCGTGGTCAACCACGACATGGCCGACGGGTGGGTGATCGAGCACGCGGCGATCCAGTACAACTCTGGCGCCGGGCTGATGGCCGGTGCCCGCCAGCAGGTCCGTGCCAGCTGCCTGCGCGACAACGGGCAGTACGGAATGAACGCGTACAAGACCGGCGACTCCATCCGCGGCCTGGTGGTCGAGGGCAGCGAGATCGTGGGCAACAACACCGACGACTGGGAGCGGCAGCGGCCGGGCTGCGGCTGTACCGGAGGCATCAAGTTCTGGGCCGTCAACGGCGCCGACATCCGCGGCAATTGGGTGCACGACAACCGTGGAGCCGGGTTGTGGGCGGACAACAACAACAACGACTTCCGCATCGAGGACAACGTGCTGGAGGCCAACGACGGTGCCGCGCTGATGTACGAGACCAGCTACAACGCGGTCATCCGGAACAACACGATCCGGCGGAACAACTGGGTCGAGGGCCGCAAGGACGCCGAGCGCGGCGACGACTTCCCGTACGCGGCGGTCTACGTGTCCGAGGCCGGCGGCGAACCACGGATCCGGGCCCGCACGGACAAGATCGAGATCTACCGGAACGTGCTGGAGAACAACTGGTCCGGGATCACCCTGTGGGAGAACGCCGACCGGTTCTGCAACAGCCCGGCCAACACCTCGACCGGTTACTGCACGTTGCTGGTGAAGGACACCGGCCGCTGCGCGCGGCCGGCGATCGCCGACGCACCGCTCTACGCCGACTGCCGGTGGAAGACCCAGCGGGTGGACATCCACGGCAACCGCTTCGTGCTGGACACGTCCGTCGTCAAGTGCACGGCGGAGTGCGGCCGCATGGCGGTCCTCGCCAACTACGGCACCTATCCGGACTGGTCGCCGTACAAGGGCAAGCGGGTGGCCGAGGCGATCGCCCACAAGCAGCTCAACCGCTGGCACGACAACTTCTACCGCGGACCGTGGACCTTCGTCGCGGGCGACCCGGGCCAGAAGCTCGACTCCCGCCAGTGGCAGGGCACGTCGTACCAGCAGGACGCGGGCAGCACCTTCGCCCCACAGGCCGGTGGTTGAGATGACCGGGGACGCCGGCACACCGAAGGCCGTCGGGATCGTCTGGGCGCTGCTGGCCCTCAACACGCTTGGTTCCGCGGGGGCGAAGACCGTCATCCCGCTGCCTCGCTCCCTCATCCAGCTGGCCACCATGGGCGCGCTGGGCGCCGCGTTCGCGCTGGCGCTCGCGCTCAATCCCCGGCTGCGCATCCGGCCCAGCGCCTTCGTGTTCCTGCTCACCCTGCTGCTGGTGCCGAGCGTGATCTCCAGCGTGAACCTGGGGGGCGGCGCGCTGTTCCGCTGCTCCCGGCTGGCCCTCTTCGTCGGCACACTGTGGCTGCTCAGCCGCTGGTGGGACGGCAGCCTGACGTTCGTCCGCTACCACATCCGGATGTACTTCGCGGTGCTCGTGCTGGTGGCCGCGGGCCTGGCCGCCTCACCGGGCACGGCCATGCCCGAGTACTACGGCGGGCGGCTGGTCGGCGCGTTGTGGCCGCTCACCCCGCCGCAGATCGGACAGTACGCCGCGGTGATCATCGGGCTCACCGTGCTGCTCCTGCTGGGCCGCCGGACCACCGGGGCCAGTGCGGCGCTGGTCATCGTGCCGTCACTCGTCCTGCTCGCGATGACCCACACCCGGACGGCCACGCTCGGCCTGCTCATCGGGCTGGTGCTGGCGATCGGCTCGCTCGTCCTGACCAGCGCCGCCGCCCGCCGGTTCTTCGCCTGGACGGTGGTGTGCGCCACGGTGGCCGCGGTGGCGTTCAGCTCCGTGCTGGAGGCGTGGTTCCTGCGCGGGCAGGACAAGGAGAACTTCTCCAACCTCACCGGCCGGGCCAAGGTCTGGGACGCCCTGCTGACAGCGCCCCGGACGACCACGGAGCAGCTGTTCGGCGTGGGCCTGGGCGACAAGTCGTTCGGCGGACTGCCGATCGACAACAGCTGGCTGGCCGTTTACAACGAGCAGGGTCTGACCGGCACCGCCCTCGTGGCGGCGTTCATGATCGTGCTCGCCGGCGTCGCGTTGCTGCGGCCGCCGTCGCTGCCGAGGGCCTGCGCGATCTTCCTGATCAGCTACTGCGCGATCTCGTCGTACACCGAGGCCGGGCTGGGCGACGCCTCGGCGTATCTGCTGCATCTGGCCCTGGCCGCCTCGCTGTTGGCGGCACCCGTCGCGGCCGAGCCCCTCTCGACGGCCGAAGCCCCTCGACGACACGTCCCGCGATGGGCCCGGAAATCGGAGATGAGCTGACCATGCACGTCCTTGTGGTGCACAACCGCTACTCGTCGGCGCAGCCGAGCGGGGAGAACAGAGTCGTCGACGAGGAGGTGGCGCTGCTGCGCGCGGCCGGCCACCGGGTCGACGTATTCGAGCGGCGCAGCGACGACATCGCCGCCCGGTCCCTTCTCGCCAAGGCCGCGGTGCCGCTCCTCGTGCCGTGGAACCCGGCGGTCCGCACGGAGCTCGCCGCCCGGCTCCGCACCGGGCGTCCTGACGTGGTGCACGTCCACAACGTCTTCCCGCTCCTGTCGCCCGCGGTGCTCGCCGCCTGCGCGGACGCCGGTGTGCCCGCCGTCGCCACGCTGCACAACTACACCCAGGTCTGCCCGCCCGGCACGCTGCACCGGGACGGCCGGCTGTGCACCGAGTGCGTCGGGTCGGCGGCCTCGCTGCCCGCCGTCCGGCACGGCTGCTACCGGAACTCCCGCCTGGCGACGGTGCCGCTCGCGGTCAGCCTGTCGGTCAACCGGCGGCGGTGGTGGTCCGGCGTGGAGCGGTTCTTCTGCATCTCCGCGGCGCAGCGCGACATCCTGGTGCGGTCCGGCATGCCGGCCGAACGGCTGGCGGTGAAGCACAACTTCGTGCCCGACCCGGGCGCCTGCCGGACGGGCACCGGCGAGCATCTGCTCTTTCTCGGCCGGCTCACGGAGTCCAAGGGCGTGCGGCTGCTCATGGCCGCGTGGGACCGGATCGCGGCGAGCGGCGGCGTGGGCGTGCCGCTCGTGCTCGCCGGCGCGGGGCCTCTGGAGCGGGAGGTGACCGCCTGGGCGGCGGGCCGGGACGACGTGCGGTACGCCGGACTGCTGGACCCGGCGGAGTGCGGGCAGGCCGTCGCACGGTCGGTCGCCGTGGTGGCTCCCTCGATGTCCTTGGAGACGTTCGGCCTGGTGGCCGCCGAGGCGATGGCGGCCGGGGTCCCGGCCGTCGCCGCCGGTCACGGCGCCTTCGTCGAACTCGTCGAGGACGGGGTGACCGGGCTGCTGCACCGGCCGGGCGACCCCGCCTCGCTCGCGTCCTGCCTGCGCCGGATCACGGACGGGCAGGACCGCAACCGGGAGATGGGACAGGCGGCCCGGCGCCGTTACGAGCAGGAGTTCAGCCCGGCCGTCGGGCTGGAGCGCCTGGTGGAGGGGTACCGCACCGCGATCGCGGGTCGGAACGGAAACGCTGGCTCGCGGCGGGGCATCCGCGCGGGCAGGGATGGGGGAAGTAGATGACACGATGCCGACTCTGCGGCTCGGCGACGCTGGCGAGCGTCGTCGATCTGGGGGCGACCCCGCCGTGCGAGAGCTTTCTCGCCGCGGACCAACTGGACCAGCCGGAACCGGCGTACCCGCTGCACCTGCGGGTCTGCACCGACTGCTGGCTCGCGCAGATCCCTCCGCTGATCACGCCGGAGGAAACGTTCACGCAGTACGCGTACTTCTCCTCCTACTCGAGCTCCTGGGTGGAGCACGCGCGCACGTTCGTCGCCGACGCCGTACAGCGGACGGATCTCGGCCCCGACGCCTTCGTGGTCGAAGTCGCGAGCAACGACGGGTACTTGCTGAAGCACGTGGTGGAGCGCGGGATCCGCTGCCTCGGCGTCGAGCCGTCGGTGAACGTCGGTGCCGCGGCGCGGGACGCGGGTGTGCCCACGCTCACGGAGTTCCTGACCCCGGCCACCGGCACGGCCGTCCGCGCCGAGCACGGCCCGGCGGACCTGGTCGTCGCCAACAACGTGTACGCGCACATCCCCGACGTGGTCGGGTTCACCCAGGGGCTGCGCGCCCTGGTCGCCGACGACGGCTGGGTCTCCATCGAGGTGCAGCACCTGCTGACCCTGATCGAGAAGAACCAGTACGACACGATCTACCACGAGCACTTCCAGTACTACACGGTCGCGTCCGCGATCCGGGCGCTGGCGAGCGGCGGACTCGCGCTCGTGGACGTCGAGTTGCTGCCCACGCACGGCGGCTCCATCCGGCTGTGGGCCCGGCCGGCCGAGGTGGCCGGCGAGCCCAGTCGGCAGGTGGCCGACGTGCTGGACCGGGAGAAGGCCGCCGGGCTGCAGGAGCTGTCCGGCTACACCGAGTTCTCCGCCCGGGTGGCCAAGGTGCGCCGGGACCTCCTGCGGTTCCTTATCGAGGCGGCCGAGCGCGGCGAGACGGTGGTGGGCTACGGCGCCCCGGGCAAGGGCAACACCCTGCTCAACCACTGCGGCATCCGGCCCGACCTGCTCCCGTACACGGTCGACCGCAACCCCTACAAGCACGGCAGGTTCACCCCGGGCACCCGCATCCCCGTCCTGCCGCCCGAGCGGATAGCCGCCGACAGACCGGACTACGTCCTCGTCCTCCCGTGGAACCTCCGGGACGAGCTGGTCGAGCAGCTGTCCTTCGTCCACGACTGGGGCGGCCGGCTGGTCTTCCCCATCCCGGAACTGAGCATTGTCGAGGTCAAGCGATGAAGGTCGTTCTGTTCTGCGGCGGTTACGGGATGCGGATGCGGAGCGGTGCCGCGGACGACGTGCCCAAGCCGATGGCGATGGTCGGCCCACGGCCGCTGATCTGGCACGTCATGCGCTACTACGCGCACTTCGGGCACACGGAGTTCATCCTGTGCCTCGGGTACGGGGCGCACCACATCAAGGACTTCTTCCTCAACTACGAGGAGACGACGTCCAACGACTTCGTGCTGCGGGGCGGGCGGACCGAGCTGCTGTCCACCGACATCTCCTCCTGGACGATCACGTTCGTGCAGACCGGCATCGAGTCGCCGATCGGGGAGCGGCTGCGCCGCGTGCGGCAGCACCTGGACGGCGAGGAGATGTTCCTCGCCAACTACGCCGACGTGCTCACCGACGCCCCGCTGCCGGAGATGATCGACCGGTTCGCGCAGCGCGACGCGGGCGCGTCGATGATGGTCGTTCCGCCCCAATCATCCTTCCACTGCGTCGAGTTGGGCGAGGACGGCCTGGTGGGCGGCATCACCGCGGTGAGCGAACTGCCGCTGTGGGAGAACGGCGGCTACTTCGTGCTCCGCCAGGAGGTCTTCGACCACATACCGGAGAACGGGGACCTGGTCGCCGACGGATGCGCCCAACTGGCCAAGCAGGGACGGCTGGTGGCGCACCAGCACCGCGGCTTCTGGAAGCCGACCGACACCGTGAAGGAACGGGCCGCGCTCGACGCCGCCTACGCCCGGGGCGACCGCCCATGGGCCGTGTGGGAACGGGACGGCGCGGGGGTGAGCGCGTGATCCGCCTCGGGGCCGGGCGTCTGGACCGGATCGTCGCGGTGGGCGCGCACTGCGACGACATCGCCATCGGCGCCGGCGGCACGCTGCTGGCGCTGTGCCTCGCGCGGCCGGGCATCCGCGTCGACGCGCTGGTGCTCTCGGGCGGTGGCAGCGAGCGGGAGCAGGAGGAGCAGGCCGCCCTCGCCGCCTTCTGCCCGGGCGCCGAACTGCGGCTGACCGTACTCAAGTTGCCGGATGGCCGGATGCCCACGCACTGGGACGAGGCCAAGGCCGCTGTCGAGGAGCTGCGCGCGCGGACCGAGCCGGATCTGATCCTCGCGCCGCGCACCGACGACGCGCACCAGGACCACCGCGGCCTGGCGCAGCTGATGACCACCGCGTTCCGCGACCACCTCGTGCTCGGCTACGAGATCGTCAAGTGGGACGGCGATCTCGGCCGTCCGGCGGCGTACCAGCCGCTGTCGCCGGAGATCGCCGAACAGAAGGTGCGGCTGTTGCAGGAGCACTACCCCTCGCAGCGGCACCGGCCCTGGTACGACCGGGAGGCCTTCCTCGGTCTCGCACGCATCCGCGGCATCGAATGCCACGCGCGCTACGCCGAGGCGTTCGCCGTCACCAAACTCACTCTCGATCTGGGGGATTGAACCTTGCGCGTACTGCTGACCGGGCACCAGGGCTACCTGGGCACCGTGATGGCCCCGATCCTCGCGGCCGCCGGGCACGAAGTCGTCGGTCTGGACGCCGGCTTGTTCGCGGACTGCGTCCTCGGACCGACGCCCGCGGACCCGTCCGGGCACCGGGTGGACCTGCGCGACGTCACGGCCGACCACGTGGCCGGGGTGGACGCCGTGATCCACCTGGCCGCGCTCTCCAACGACCCGCTGGGCTCACTGGCGCCGGACCTCACCTACGACATCAACCACCACGCGTCCGTACGCCTTGCCCGGCTGGCCCGCGACGCCGGAGTGCGGCGCTTCCTGTACGCGTCGACCTGCTCCGTCTACGGCGCCGCAGGCGACCCCGACTTGTCGAACTTGGTGACCGAGGACGCCCCGCTGCGCCCGGTGACGCCGTACGCGGAGTCCAAGGTGCGGGTGGAGGACGACCTGCACGCGCTGGCCGACGGCGAATTCAGCCCGGTGTTCATGCGCAACGCCACCGCCTTCGGCTACTCGCCCCGGCTGCGCGCCGACATCGTGCTGAACAACCTGGTGGGCCACGCGCTCCTGTCCGGCGAGGTGCTGGTGCTCTCCGACGGCACCCCCTGGCGCCCGCTGGTGCACGCCGCCGACATCGCGCGGGCCTTCACGGCCGCGCTGACCGCACCGCGCGAAGCCGTGCACGACCGGGCGTTCAACATCGGCAGCGAGACCAACAACGTGACGGTCGCCGAGATCGCCGAGCAGGTCGCCGAGGCGGTGTCCGGCGCGAAGGTGGTGATCACCGGGGAGACCGGTGCCGATCCGCGGTCGTACCGGGTGGACTTCTCCCGGTTCCGCGCCGCGATACCCGGCTTCGACTGCGAGTGGACGGTGAAGCGGGGCGTGGTCGAACTCGCCGACGCCTACCGCAAGTTCGGGCTGACCCGGGAGGACTTCGAGCGACGCTTCACCCGGCTCGCCGTCCTGCGCGCGGCGTCCGGCGCCGGTGCCGTCGACGACACCCTGCGGTGGCGCCGGTGACCACGGCGGGCGAAGAGATGTACGCGCTGGTGGAGCGGCTGTACCCGCTCTGCCGGAGCATCACCGGCGACGGGGTGCGCGCCACCCTGGAGGTCGTCGGCGAGTATGTCCCGCTGCAGGTGCATGAGGTGCCGACCGGGACGCAGGTGCTCGACTGGACGGTGCCGCAGGAGTGGAACATCCGGGACGCGTACATCGCCGACACCGCGGGCAACCGGGTCGTCGACTTCGCCGCGTCCAGCCTGCACGTGCTCGGCTACAGCGTGCCGGTGTCGGCGACCATGCCGCTGGCCGAGCTGCGCGCGCACCTGCACACCCTGCCGGACCACCCGTCCTGGGTGCCGTACCGCACCAGCTACTACAAGCCGGAATGGGGGTTCTGCCTGGCCCAGGAGACCCTGGACGCGCTGCCGGACGGCGAGTACGAGGTGCGCATCGACTCCACACTCGCCGACGGCCACCTCACCTACGCCGAGCACGTGATCCCCGGGCAGGTCGCCGACGAGGTGATCGTCTCCTGCCATGTCTGCCACCCGTCGCTGGCCAACGACAACCTGGCCGGCATCGCGGTGGCGACCTACCTGGCCCGGGCGCTGGCGGAGCAAACGCCGTACTACACCTACCGGTTCATCTTCGCGCCCGGCACCATCGGGGCGATCACCTGGCTCGCCCGCAATGCCGAGCGCGTGATTGGGGCATCCCCTGCTCGAGCGGAGCCGAGAGCTGGGGGAAAGGTCAAGCACGGGCTGGTGCTGGCCTGCGCGGGAGACCCGGGCCGACTGACGTACAAACAGAGCAGGCGCGGCGACGCGGAGATCGACCGGGTGATGCGGCACGTGCTGGCCACCTCCGAACGCCCGCACCACGTCGCCGAGTTCACTCCGTACGGCTACGACGAGCGGCAGTTCTGCTCACCCGGGTTCGACCTCGGCGTGGGCTCGCTCAGCCGGACCCCGTACGCCGGTTACCCCGAGTACCACACCTCGGCGGACAACCCGGACTTTGTCTCCCCGGAGGCGATGGCGGACACGCTCGCCGTCTGCCGCGAGGCGTTCGCCGTCCTCGACCGCAACCGGCGGTACGTCAATCTCAGCCCCTACGGCGAACCACAGCTGGGGCGGCGGGGGTTGTACGACTCGCTCGGCGGCCGCAGCGACGCGAAGCAGGCCCAGTTGGCCATGCTCTGGGTGCTCAGCCTCTCCGACGGCGAGCACAGTCTGCTGGACGTCGCCGAGCGGTCCGGGCTGCCGTTCGACACCGTCGCCGCCGCGGCCGACGCCCTGCACGGCGCCGGGCTGCTCAAGGCATGACACCGATGACCACCGAGAGGGAGAAGACGGCGCCGACGGCGACGACCGCCAAGCGGGGCGTGCTCGGCCGGCTGTCCTGGGGGCTGGCCGACCAGGCGGTCTCCAGCATGACCAACTTCGCGGTGGGGGTCTTCGTGGCCCGCTCGCTGGGGGTGGCCGCGTTCGGCGTGTTCAGCCTGGCCTGGCTGACGTACGGCGTGGTGCTCAACATCTCCCGCGGGCTGGCCACCGACCCGCTCATGGTGCGGTTCAGCGGCATGCCGGACACCCTCTGGCGTGCGGCGGCGTCCCGGTCCTCGGGGGCCGCGCTCGTCATCGGCTCCACCCTCGGCGCCGGATGCCTGCTGGTCGGGCTCGGTCTCGGCGGTCAGGTGGGGCCGGCGTTCGCCGGCCTCGGCGTCGCCCTGCCGGCCCTGCTGCTCCAGGACTCCCGGCGGTTCGCGTTCTTCGCCGCCGGCACCGGGCGGAAGGCGTTCACCAACGACCTCGTGCAGGGCGTCGCACTCGTCCCGGCCATGATCGTGGCGGCCCACGTGGGCACCGTGGCCGCCTTCGTGCTGGCCTGGGGCGCCGCCGCCGCGCTGGCCGCCGGGTACGGCTTCCTCCAGTCCGGCATCCGGCCGCGGGTGACCGAGGCCCGCGGGTGGATTCGCGAGCAGCGCGACCTGGGCAGCCGGTACCTGATCGAGAACGTCAGCCTCAGCGGCGCCGGCCAGCTGCGGGCGTACGGGCTCGGCGCGATCGCCGGGGTCGGCGCGGTGGGGGCAGTCCGGGGCGCCGAGCTGCTGCTCGGCCCCTTCCTCGCCCTGCTGATGGGGCTGTCGCTGGTCACCGTGGCCGAGGCGGCCCGGGTGCTGAGGCAGGACCCGCACCGGCTCGGCAGGTTCTGCCTCCTGCTGGGCGGCGGGCAGGCCGGCGCCGCCCTGCTGTGGGGCGCGGCGCTGCTGCTGATGCCGGACCGGCTCGGCGAGCTCGTCCTCGGCGACGTCTGGCACTCCGCCTCCCAGCTCATCGTGCCGGCCACGCTCGGCGTCGCGGGCGCCGGCCTCGGCAGCGGCGCGGCGGCCGGGCTGCGCGCGCTCGCCGCGGCCCGGCGCAGCCTGCGCTGCCAACTGTTCGCCTCCGCCTGCTACGTCGGCGGCGGGCTCGGCGGGGCGGCCGTGGCCGGCACGGCCGGCTCGGCCTGGGGCGTCGCCGCCGCGACCGTCTGCGGCTCGGCCGTGTGGTGGCTGCAACTGCGGTCCGCCCTGCGCGAGCGCCACCACACCCCCATCCCCGAAGTGAGGACGTCATGACCGCCCATCCCCGGCTGAGCATCGGCCTGCCCGTGTACAACGGCGAGGAGTACCTGGCCGAGTCGCTCGACGCCCTGCTCGGCCAGACCTACGAGGACTTCGAGCTGGTCATCTCCGACAACGCCTCGACCGACGGGACCCGGGACATCTGCCGCCGGTACGCCGGGAAGGACTCGCGCATCCGGTACCTCCGGCTGCCCCGCAACATCGGCGCCGCGCCGAACCACAACTATGTGTTCACCGAGTGCCACGGCGAGCTGTTCAAGTGGGCCTCGCACGACGACCTGTACGCCCGGGATCTGCTGCGGCGCTGCGTAACGGCGCTGGACGAGCGGCCGGACGTCATCCTCGCGCACGCCGACCAGGCGGTCATCGACGGCGACGGCCAGGTGAAGGTCCCGTACGAGTACACGCTCGCCACCGGCTCGCCGCACGCGCCGGAGCGCTTCCGCAGCATGCTGTTCGAGCCCGGCGGCGACGACTTCTACGGCGTGATGCGGGCCGACGTGCTGCGCCGGGTGAAGCCGCACGACAGCTACCACCACGCGGACCGCACGTTCGTCGCCGAGATCGGCCTGCACGGGCCCTTCCACCAGGTGCCGGAGCTTTTGTACTTCCGCCGCGACCACCCCACCCGCGCCGAGCGGGCGAACCCGTCCAAGCGCTCCCGGTGCGTCAACCTGGACCCACGCCGGGCGGGCCCGCTGCACCCGACGCCCCGGCTGCTCGCCGAGTACGTCTGGGGCTTCGTCGCGGCGATCCGGCGGGCGCCGTTGTCCGCGGCCGACCGGCGCGCGTGCCACCGCCACCTGGCCGCGTGGATGGCCAGCCGGGTCCGGCCGGGCGCCGGCGAGCGGGTCGAGGACCGCGCCCCGGTCGACCCGGGCCGGCTCGCCGTCTCCGTCGACGACTTGGTGGCCGGGCGTGAAGGGCGGCGGGCGTGAGGACCCCGGTGCGCGTCGGGGTGTTCGGCCTGCTCGGCTCCGGCAACCTCGGCAACGACGGGTCGCTCGAGGCCGTGCTCGGCTACCTCCGCGCCGAGCACCCGGAGGCGGTCGTGGACGCGCTGTGCGGCGGACCCGAGGTCGTCGCGGCCCGGTACCGGATCCCCGCGACGCGGCTGCACTGGTACCGCGGGGAGTACCGGACCGCGTCGCGTGCGGGCGCGATCGCGGCCAAGGGGCTGGGCAAACTCGTCGACGCCGTCCGCACCGCCGCCTGGGTGCGCCAGCACGATGTGGTGATCGTGCCGGGCATGGGCGTCCTGGAGGCCACGCTGCCGCTGCGGCCGTGGGGCTTCCCGTACGCGCTGTTCCTGCTCTGCGCCTCCGGCCGGCTGTTCGGCACCCGGGTCGCGCTGGTCGGCGTCGGCGCCGCCGCGATCGGCAACCGGCCGACCCGGGTCCTGGTGCGCTGGTCGGCGCGGCTGGCCGCGTACCGGTCGTACCGGGACGCCCTGTCCCGCGACGCGATGCGGGCGATGGGCGTGGACACCGCGCACGACGAGGTCTACCCGGACCTCGCCTTCGCCCTGCCGACGCCGCGGGCGAGCGCGACCCCGGGCCTGGTCTGCGTCGGCGTCATGGACTTCCACGGCGGCAACGACGACCGCGCCCGGGCCGAGGAGATCCACCGGCGCTACCTCGAGGGGACAACTCGATTCGTCCGCACGCTGGTCGAGCACGGCAGGCCGGTCCGGCTGGTCACCGGCGACGCGTGCGACGCGCCGGTGGTCGCCGCGATCCTCGACGCGGTGGACTCGCCGCTGGTCACCGCCGCCGAGGCGGCCTCGCTGGCCGACCTGATGAAGGAAATGGCGGCCGCCGACACCGTGGTGGCGACCCGGTACCACAACCTGGTCTGCGCGCTGAAGGCCGGCACGCCGACGCTCGCACTCAGCTACGCGGCGAAGAGCGACGCGCTCATGGACCGGATGGGGCTGGGCGCGTACTGCCACCCGGCCCGCGAGGTCGACGCCGACCGGCTGCTCGAGCAGTTCCGATCGCTGGAGCGGCGATCGGCGGAGCTGCGGCAGACCCTCACCGAGCGGAACATGATCGCCGCCCGGCAACTGGACCACCAATTCACCGACTTGACCGCGGCCTTGTTCTCCATGCGGGAGGCTCCATGAAAGCGACCGAAGTCCCGGCTATCGCCGGTGCGTACCTGTTCGAGCCGACGCCGTACGCCGACGAGCGCGGCTTCTTCTGCCGTACCTTCGACGCCGAGGTGATCCGCTCGGTGGGCCTCGACCCGGACGCCTTCGTCCAGGACAGCGTGTCCCGCTCGCTCCGGGGCGTGCTGCGCGGTCTGCACCTGCGCTCCGGCGCAGGTGAGGCCAAGCTGGTGCGGTGCTCGTACGGGAGAATCTTCGACGTCGTCGTCGATCTACGGCCGGACTCGCCGACCTACCGCAACGTGGCCTCCTTCGAGCTGTCCGGCGAGACGCAGGCGACCCTGTACATCCCGGCGGGGTGCGCGCACGGCTTCCAGGCGCTGACCGAGACCGCCGACACCTCGTACCGGATCGACCGCCCGCACGATCCGGCCGAGGACGTGACGATCGCCTTCGACGACCCGGAACTCGCCATCCCCTGGCCGCTGCCTGTCAGATCGACATCCCGGCGGGACCGAGAGGCACCGAGCCTCGCCGAGGTCCTGAAGCAGAAGGAGAGCTGAAGTCACCGTGGACACCGAAGAGTTCCTGCTGCCCCGGTCCCGGGCGGCGAACGAGCGGCTGCACGCCATGATCCCCGGCGGCGCGCACACCTACGCCAAGGGCGACGACCAGTACCCCGAGAACCTGGCCCCGGTCATCAGCCACGGCCACGGTGCCCACGTGTGGGACATCGACGGCAACCGCTATGTCGAGTACGGCTCCGGCCTGCGGTCGGTCAGCCTCGGCCACGCCCACCCCCGCGTGCTCGAGGCGGTGCGGCGGGAACTCGACCGCGGCAGCAACTTCGTGCGGCCGTCCATCGTGGAGGTCGAGGCCGCGGAACGTTTCCTGGCCACGGTGCCGACCGCCGAGATGGTGAAGTTCGCGAAGAACGGCTCCGACGTCACCACCGCCGCGGTGCGACTCGCCCGCGCCGTCACCGGGCGCCCGCGGGTGGCCATCTGCGCCGACCATCCGTTCTTCTCCGTCGACGACTGGTTCATCGGCACCACGCCGATGTCCGCCGGCATCCCGGAGGCGATCACCGAGCTCACCGTGGCGTTCCCCTACGGGGACCTGGCCGCCACGGAGGAGCTGCTCACCCGCCACCAGGACGAAATCGCCTGCCTGATCCTCGAACCCGCCGGCCACACCGAGCCTCCGCCCGGGTACCTCGCCGGCCTGCGCGAGCTGGCCGACCGGCACGGCTGCGTACTGATCTTCGATGAGATGATCACCGGCTTCCGCTGGTCCGAGGCGGGCGCCCAGGGCCTGTACGGCGTCGTCCCCGACCTCTCCACGTTCGGCAAGGCGCTGGGCAACGGGTTCGCCGTCTCCGCGCTGGCCGGGCGCCGCGACCTGATGGAGCGGGGCGGGCTGCGTCACTCCGGCGACCGGGTGTTCCTGCTGTCCACCACGCACGGTGCCGAAACGCACTCGCTGGCCGCCGCGATGGCCGTGCAGACCACCTACGCCGAGGAGGGCATCACCGCTCAACTGCACGCGCTCGGCGAGCGGTTGGCCGCCGGTGTCCGCGACGCCGCGGCGAGCATAGGCGTCGGTGACCACGTCGTCGTCCGGGGCCGGGCCAGCAACCTGGTCTTCGCCACCCTCGACGAGAACCGGCAGCCGTCGCAGCCGTACCGCACCCTGTTCCTGCGCCGACTCCTCGCGGGCGGGGTGCTGGCCCCGTCGTTCGTGGTGAGCAGCGCGCTCGGCGACGCCGACATCGACCGCACCGTCGAGGTGGTGGCCCAGGCATGTGCGGTATACCGGAAGGCACTGGACGCCGCCGACCCCGCCCCCTGGCTGGCCGGGCGGCCTGTGAAACCCGTGTTCCGCCGCTTGGCATGACGTGACGTCAGCGCCTTTCCCGCCATCCGGCGTCGGCCGTCCGGTCGACCAGCCACGCGGTCGCCGGTATCACCGCCAGCGCGGTGCACCAGCCGCCGAGGACGTCGGTCGGGTAGTGCGCGTCCAGGGCGACCTGCGCCCAGCCCATGGCGGCGCCGGCAACCAGCGCCGCGGCGAGCACGAGCAACGTGCCGGCCGTCCTGCCGAGGCCGAGCCGGCCGGTCGCGAGCAGCGCCACCACGAGGGCGAGCGCGGTGGCGAAGGCGGTGTGCCCGCTCGGGTAGGACAGGTATCCGTGGTGGATGGTGCGTCCCGCCAGGTGCTTGAGCACCGTCGTCGTCCCCACGGTCAGACCGACGCCGACGACGGTGAGCACCGCCGCGCGAGGACGCCGAAGCAGCAGGCAGCCCGTCACGGTGACCACGACCAGCGCCGCCGCTCCGGTGGGCTCCCCCCAGAAGTCCAGGGCCAGAGCGACGGACCGCCACGGCGGCCGCACACCGTCCACCGCCGGCTGGAGCCATATGTCCACCCTGCCGGGCTTGTCGTGGCCGGTGTACAGGACCCCGAGCACGACGACCAGCAGCGTGGCGAGCGCCGCGATCAGCCCGAGCCGCGCGCGCAGCGACGGGGGCAGCACCGCGGGCGCCGGCCGGTCGGTCATACGTCCGCCGAGTCCGGTCGACCTGCGGTGGCTTGCCGTGATCGGCAGTTGGTGTTCCGGATCTTGGCTTCCCGAGGCGGGGTGAGGGTGCGGCCCGTCAACACATCAAGCGCGAACCGGGCCGGGCCGGCTTCCAGGCCCGCTCCGGCCGAGCGGAGGCGTTCGGCTTCTGCCGGCACCAACTCCCCCACCAACGAGCCCCCGTCGTGTCCGAGGATCGGTTTCCGCTTGCCACCCTAGCCAACAATGCGATCGCGCACACCGCCGTGGTCGAGCCCCAAGTCGGCTTCCCGGAGCGAACGTTGCGACCTGGGCGAGGCGTCACGCCAGGAAACCGTGCGCACGTCGAACGAGCATCACGGCAGACCCGGTCTACAGATCGTCGGGCAGGAGACGAAACGCGGTGTGCCCGGTCAGTGGACGCACCATGCGGAAGTGCTTGTCCGTGGTGAACATCAAGTCCGAGCCGTAGGCGGCGGCGAGGGCGACGTTCATGGCATCGGTCAGTCCGATACCCTTGCCGCCGTCGGCGTCCTTGTAACCTTCCGCCACCGCGATCGCAGCACTGAGATGCGGCCGCACGTCCGGCACCTCGAAGCGGCGCGTCGCCGTGTTGGCCTCGATGAACCGGGCTGCCGCCAAGGCCTGCCGCGCGCCTGATCGCGCGGTGATCAGGTAGTCGAGTTCCGCCAGCACCAGGGGGCAGACGATCAGGTGGCTGATGGACGAAAAAGCCGCTTTGTGGTCGGCGTGACCGGTGGCTTTCGGGTCGAGGAGCCGGAAGAACGCGTTGGTGTCCGCGATGGCGACCCGGTTCACGATCCCATCCCCCCGAGGATCTCGTCGATCTCGTCGTCGGTGAGGTCGCCGCCCAGGTCAAGCTGGGGAATCTCGATGTCGTCCATGGGGCCGGTCGGGTAGGGAGGGGTCTCGGGCCCCCGGTAGGGGCGCAGCACGGCGACGGGGCGGCCGTTCTTGGTGACCGTGATCGTTTCACCGCGTTCTGCGGCAGCGAGAATCCGAGAGGAGTTCTGGTTGAACTCCCTGGCCGTGGCTTCCATGTACTACAGAGTACTACCCGTCGACCGGATCAAGCCCGGCATCCCGGCCACTCGGCCCGGCCGACAGGGACAGCAGCGCTTCATGGTCGGCGGTATCCGGCGGTGCCTGGTAGACGACCAACCGCTGACCGTCGCTGCGGGCCACTTCGAACGCCTCATAGGTCAGCGTCATCCGTCCCGCCGTCGGGTGGCGGTACACCTTGCGCCCGTCGGTGCGTGCCCGTACCTCGTGGCGCTGCCACAGGGCGGCGAACTCGGCGCTGCGATCGGTGAGTTCGCCGACGACCTCATGGATGTCCAGGGCACCCGGATGCACGACGATCGCGGTGCGCAGATGAGCGACGACGCCGCGGGCCACAGCGTCCCACAGACCGGCCTGGGCCTGTTCACCCTCGGATCGCTGCTGTGCGGACTGGCGCCCGGTCTGCCGTGGCTCATCGCCTTCCGTGTCGTCCAGGCAGTGGGTGCCTCGATGCTCAAC
This sequence comes from Streptomyces xingningensis, assembly GCF_054957865.1. Lineage (NCBI taxonomy): Bacteria > Bacillati > Actinomycetota > Actinomycetes > Kitasatosporales > Streptomycetaceae > Streptomyces > Streptomyces xingningensis. The sequence goes on along the minus strand of NZ_JBDJPF010000028.1, from coordinate 33,657 downwards.
CCGGTGGCCATGTCCATCATCACCAACACCTTCGACGAGCCGCGCGAGCGCGCCCGGGCGATCGGCGTGTGGGGGGCGGTGATGGGCGTGGCGATGGCTGTGGGCCCGATGGTGGGCGGTGCGCTGCTCGCCGTCCGCGGCGCGCTCACCACCGAGGCGCCGCTCTTCGCCGCATACCTCCTCATCGGCATCGGTGTGGGGTTGGCCAACACGCCCGTCACCAACGCCGCCATGTCCGGCATGCCCAAGGAGCAGGCGGGGGTGGCCGCGGCGATCGTCTCCACCAGCCGCCAGTTCGGCCAGGCGCTGGGCGTTGCGGTGCTCGGCGCGGTGCTCACCACCGGGCTGCACCGCCCCGGTACGGGGTTTGCCCGGGCGGTGGAACCGGCGTACTGGATCATCACCGCCTGCGGCCTGGCCATCGTCCTCCTTGCCCTGACCACCACGCGCCGCACCGCGGGCGCCGAGCGCATATACGCCGCCGGGGGCGGGACGGTCAATGAACTCGGCCGTCGACGACCGAGAAGTTGACCCGGACCCCATCCGTACGGCTCAGCTTGATTACCGAATGGAGCAATACGACTACCCTCCGGATGCTCCCTTCGGATTCCCGGGTGAACCTCGGATCAAGGAGGTACACCAATGAAGTCAATCCGTACCGCTGTATGCGGCACTCTGACGGCCGTGGCCGTCTGCGCGGCTCCGGCCGCCTACGCCCTCAACTCGGCTCCGGCCGCAGGCACCGTCAAGTCCGAGAGCCGGATCGTCGCCAAGCACGGCGACCGCGAGGACTGTGACCGTGACGAAGGGCGCGACCATCGCGAAGGCCGCGAGGACCACGAGGGTCGCGACTGCGACCGCGAGGGCCGTGACAACGGCCGTGACGAGGGTCGCGAGGACCGCGGCGACCACCGCGAGGGCCGTGACGAAGGCCGCGAGGACCACGGGCGTGACCACGACGAGGGTCGTGAGCACGGCCGTGACCACGACGAGGGCCGCGAGCACGGGCGTGACCACGACGAAGGTCGTGAGCACGGCCGTGACCACGACGAGGGCCGCGAGCACGGCCGTGACCACGGGCGGGACGACCGCCACGAGCACGGCAGACCGCACGGTCACGCCCACGCGGGCGGTGGCGCCACCGCGCAGCTGGCCGCGGCGGAGTCCTCGTCCCCCGACACCGCCGCGATCCTGCTCGCAGGTGCCACGGCGGGTATCGCCGGTGGGCTGATCTGGTCCCGCCGCCGCGCCAACGCGGCCAAGCGCTGACGGGAAGCGAAGCGGCATCATGTCAGAACCGCGCACAGGTGGTTACGGCCGCCTGCTGACAGGAGTGGCCTGGGTGGCATTGCTGCTGGCCCTGTGGCTACGGGGCCATGACATCGCCGAGGAGCCCATAGCCAGGGCTCCGAAGACCGGTGATGTCGCGTCCCAGGACCGCTCTCCTGCGCACGGCCTGCCCCCGGCACACGATCCGTTGCCGGGGGCCGGCCCCCAGGCGCTGGCCATCAAGGCCATGGGCCTGCAGGCCCCCATCGAAGGCCATGGCCTCGATGCGCAGGGCGGCCCCGAGGCGCCCCCGTACGAGCGGGCCAACGCCGTCTCCTGGTACCAGGACGGCCCGCAGCCCGGAAGCTCCGGCGCGGCCGTCCTCGTCGGCCATGTGGACACCACCACCGGCCCGGCCGTCTTCTACGAGCTGAGCAATGTCAAACGGGGCGAGAAGATCAGCGTCTCCCGTTCGGACGGCTCCACCGCGGAGTTCACCGTCGACAACGTCTCGGTCGTCGCCAACGACCACTTCGACGACGACAAGGTCTACGGGCCGCAGGACACCAACCGCGCCGAGCTGCGCTTGATCACCTGCGGCGGCGACTACAACCGCGACCAGCACCAGTACACCGCCAATGTGGTGGTGTCCGCGTATCTCACCGGTGCCGGCCGCGCCTGACGTCCGCGTCACGACTCCGGGCATATGAGGCCGGAGGGTGACATCAGATACCGCGGAAGCCGGGGGTTTACCCCATGGTCGTGCCCAGGCAGCTGCCATAGCGTGGCAGCGTCCCAAGGGCCGGGACCAGTGACTTCCGTACATCTGGAGAACATTCATGCGCAAGCAGCCGCGCTTCCTGGGGGCCGTCGCGTTGGCCGGGATCACCCTCGGCACACTGACCGCGTGCGATGCCCTGTCGTCCGACAAGAGCTTCGAGGACGACGCCACGGTGTCGCAGAAGATCACCTCCGTGCGGCTGGACGGCAACGGCGGCGCGGTCACCCTGCGCGGCATGGACGGCCCCACCAGGGTGTCCCTCAACCGTACGGTCAATTACAAGGGCGACCGGCCGGAAGGACCGACCCATCGCGTCGAGAACGGCGTCCTGGTGCTCGGCGGCTGCGGCAACCACTGCTGGGTGAGCTACTCGCTCAACGTACCGGCCGGGATCCCGGTGACCGGCTCCACCTCCAATGGCGCGATCACCTTGTCCAAGGTGGGAGCGGTCAAGGTGCGTACCACCAATGGCGCCATCGACCTGGACGGCGTCAGCGGGGCGGTGGAGGTGCGCACCACCAACGGGCGGGTCAAGGGACGCGGGCTGACGGGCACCGGCATCAAGGCCGAGACCACCAATGGCGAGATCAGCCTCAGCCCGGCCAAGGCCCAGGACATCCGGGCGAAGACCTCCAACGGCGCGATCGGCGTCACGGTACCGGCCGGCCGGTACCAGGTGTCCGCGGACACCAGCAACGCGAACAAGAACATCGGCATCGCCGACGACCCGTCCGGGGATCACCGGATCGACCTGTCCACCAGCAATGGCGCCATCACCGTCAAGCCCTCCTGACCGGCCCGCCGGCAGGCCGCCCGGCTTGCCCGGATAGGCACTTGCCCGGCTCGGACGCCCGGCTTCACCCTGAAGTCCGTACCCCCGACGGATCCCGGGAGCCGTCCATGAGCGGAGCAGTGTCCCGCATCGCCCTCACCCAGCAGGCGGCCGAGCTGATCCGCGAACTGCGCGGCAGACACGGCCCGTTGATGTTCCACCAGTCCGGCGGCTGCTGCGACGGCAGCTCGCCCATGTGCTACCCGCGGGGCGAGTTCCGTACCGGTGGCTCCGATGTCCTGCTCGCCGAACTAGCCGTGGACGGGATGCCGGAGACGGTCGGGTTCTGGATGTCGGCCGACCAGTTCGAGCTCTGGCGGCACACCCACCTCACGGTGGACGTCGTGCCGGGGCGTGGCAGCGGGTTCTCCCTGGAGGCCCCGGAGGGGGTGCGCTTCCTGATCCGCTCGCGGCTGCTGACCGACGAGGAGGCCCGGCGGCTGGGCTGAGCGGCCCCGCGGCCCGGCCCTCAGGATGCGTCGGCGAGCGACAGCGTGTGCAGGCGCTCGGGCGGTCCGGGACGGGCGTAGTACCAGCCCTGTGCCGTTTCACAGCCCAGTATCCGCAGGTGGTCGGCCTGGGTGCCGGTCTCCACGCCCTCCACCGTCACCGACAGGTCGAGCGTGTGGGCGAGCGAGACAATGCCTTCGACGATCTTCACATCGACGGGGTCGGCGGGCGCGCACTGCATACCGCGGGTGAAGGAGCGGTCGAGCTTGAGGGTGCTGACGGGCAGCCGGCGCAGATAGGAGAGGTTGGAGTAGCCGGTGCCGAAGTCGTCGAGGGCGATGTCCACGCCCAGGTCGGCGAGTTGGCGCAGTGGGCGCAGCTCCTCCTCGTCGGCGCCGATGAGGGCGTTCTCGGTGACCTCCAGGCACAGCGCCGAGGGGTCCAGGCCGGCGTTGTCCAGGACGGCGACGATGTCGTCGACCAGGGAGGGGTAACGGAGCTGTGCGGGCGAGAGGTTGACGTTGACCCGCAGGGGAACGCGGCAGGTGCCCTCGGTGCGCCAGGCGCGGGCCTGCCGGGCGGCCTCCTCCAGCACCCAGCGGCCGAGCGGCACGATCAGGCCGGTGCTCTCGGCGAGCGGGATGAACTGGTCGGGGCCGAGGACGCCGTGCACCGGGTGCAGCCAGCGGACGAGCGCCTCGGCTCCGCGCACGGTGCCGTCGGAGAGCCGGACCAGTGGCTGGTACTCGATGAAGAACTCGCCGTTCTCCAGGGCGCCGGGCAGGCAGTTGGTGAGGTCATGGCGGACGATGGCGCGGGCGTCGCTGTCGGCGTCGGCCAGTTCATAGCGGTTGCCGCCCGCCGCCTTGGCGCGGTACATGGTGATGTCGGCGCTGCGCAGCACCTCGGCCGCGCCGAGTTCGCCGGCCGGTCCGCCGACGATGCCGATGCTGGCCCGTACGGACAGCTGGCGGCCGTCGAGGTGGACGGGGTCGGCGAGGGCGGTGAGCATCCGGCGGGCGAGGGCGGTGACCTCGCGCTGTGCGGTGGGGCCGGTGATGAGGGCCACGAACTCGTCGCCGCCGAGGCGGGCGACGAGCTCCCGGGGGCCGGTGGCGCAGGCCCGCAGCCGTTCGGCGACGGCGACCAGCAGCTGGTCGCCGACGGTGTGGCCGAGGCTGTCGTTGACCGCCTTGAAGTCGTCCAGGTCGAGGTAGCACAGGCCGAAGTGGGCGTCGCCGGTGCGGGGTTCGAGGGCCCGGTCGAGGCGTTCGAAGAACAGGGCGCGGTTGGGGAGCCCGGTCAGGTCGTCGTGGGTGGCCTGGTGGCGCAGCCGCTCGTGCAGCAGCCGGCGCTCGGTGATGTCCTGCATGAGCGCGATCTGGTACTGGGGGCGGCCGGACGCGTCCCGCAGCAGGGAGACGGTCAGGTCGGTCCACAGGACGCTGCCGTCGCCGCGGTGGTAGGGCTTCTCCACCCGGTAGTGGTCGCGGTCGCCGCGGACCAGTTCGGCGTACAGGCCCCAGACCTCGGGTGAGTCGTCGGGGTGCACCAGTTCTCCGACGTTGCGGCCGGCCACCGGGTTGTCGAGGTGGCCGAACATCCGGATGAGCGCGTCATTGACATCGGTGATGTGGCCGTCGACGTCGGCGATGCCGACTCCGATGGCGGCTCCTTCGAACACGGCACGGAACCGGGCCTCGCTGGTGTGCAGGGCCTGCTCGGTGCGGGCCTGGGTGGCCAGCGCGGCCCGGGAGACGGCCTCTTGTTCGGCGAGGGTGCGGTCCCGCAGGGCGTGGGCGAAGCCCGCGGCGAGGGTGTGCTGGAGCCGGGTGCAGCGGCCGCGGCTCTCGTCGGCGGTCAGGGTGCCGTCGGAGGGGCAGTGGAGCACCAGGTAGGTGTCGATGACGCCGAGGATCAGCGGCAGGGCGTCGGGGTCGGTGCAGTGGCCGCGGACCAGGGCGGCGCCCACCTCGGCGGCGGGCCGCGGGTCGAAGGGCCGGGAGTGCAGCGCGTCGCGGAGACGTCCGGCGAGGGGTGCCAGGTGGTGCTCGAATTCGGCGCGGGTCAGGGGGGTTGTGGTGGCGGGGTGCAGCGCCCGGCCCCAGAGCGCGGCGAAGTGCCGGATCCGCTCGTCGTCGGATGCGGCCCGGTGCTCGCTCCCGTGCGGGCGCGGGAGCGGGGCGGCCGTCCCGTACCGGGTTCGTCCGTCCGGCCTGCTGGTCACGGCTTGCGTCCCACACCGGCCACACCGGCGAAGCCGGCGCCGGACCCGTCCGGACTGTCCGCGCCCGGCCGCCAGTCCGGGATGGGCACCAGGCCCGGGGCGACCATGGTGAAGCCGTCGAAGAACCGGGCCACCTCCGGCCGGGAGCGGGGGCACAGCGGGGAGCCGATGTCGCGGTAGAGGTCCAGCGGCTGCTCGCCGGGGGTCGCATGGGTGAGGACGAGGAGACTGCCGGGGGCGAGGGCGTCCCGCAACTCGGCCACGGCGCGGTGGGGTCGGTCCTGTTCCCGGAGGAAGTGCAGGACGGCGACGAGCAGCAGGGCGACGGGCCGGTCCAGGTCGAGGAGCTCGCGGGCCGGCCGGCTGTGCAGGATGTCCCGCGGCGAGCGGAGGTCGGCGGCCAGGACGGCCGCGCGGTCGTCGCCGACGAGGACGGCCCGGCTGCGCTCGACGGCGACCGGGTCGTGGTCCACATAGACGACCCGGGCGTGCGGGTCGGCGTCCTGGGCCACCTCGTGGACATTGCCCGCGGCGGGGATGCCGGAGCCGATGTCGAGGAACTGGGTGACCCCTTGGTCCACGGCGAAGCGTACGGCGCGGCGCAGGAAGGCGCGGTTGGCCCGCATGATCCCCGGCAGCTCCGGAAACGCCTCGACGGCCCGCCGCCCGGCCGTTCGGTCGGCTTCGGTGTGGTGCGAGCCACCCAGGTAGTAGTCGTAGATGCGGGACACGCTGGGCGCGGACAGATCGATGCCCTGGGGGGCCCAGCCGGGACGCTCCGTCACGCTGTCTCTCCAGCTCATCTCAGGGGGTGTTGAGGGGTCCGAGCAGAGGCTACTGATCGTTCGTTCGAATGATAGAAGGAAGTGGATACCGGTCGTCCGCATAGGGCCGCCGATCACCCCCGCCTCCAGCAGGTGTGCCATTCAAGGAAGTTCAAAACCGCTTGCCCACGTGAGATGCGTCTCTGTCATCCGATCGTTGGTGACTACAGGAAATGATCATGGAGGGCCGTCTTCCGCGCAAGGGGCGCGTCCCGGTTCGCCCCGGCGCGCGGACGCACGACAGGGACCGCACTCCGGGAGTGCGGTCCCTGTCGTGGCGTCAGGCGCTGGACTGCTCCCCCGTCCGCATGACGGAGGGAGGCCGCGAGACCTACGAACGGAGCGGATCGGGCCGGCCGACCGCGCCGCCCTCGTGCACGGGGGCGTTCTTGGGGTGGTTGGGATTGAGGAACCACCTGCGGGCGGAGACCAGCCACCACAGACCGGCGAAGCCGAGCACCACCGCCACCGCGACGGGCGCGTAGTTGAAGTTCTCCATGGTGACCGGGGAGACCTGCGGCAGCATGAACAGCACGGTGATGATCACCACCCAGCTCACCGCGATGACCCCGATCACCTTGGACCAGCGGCCCAGGTGCCAGGGCCCGCGCTCGAACCGCTCGCCGAGGCGCAGCCGCAGGAAGGTGGGGATGACATAGGCGATATAGAGGCCGATGGTGGCGATGCTGGTGACGGCCGCATAGGCGGTGTCATTGATCAGGTAGGGCAGACCGAGGACGAACGCTCCGCCGGCCGCGAGCCACACCGCGTTGGTGGGGGTGCGGGTGCCCGGGTTGATCTGGTGCCAGACGCGGGAGAACGGCAGCGCTCCGTCCCGGGAAAAGGCGTAGATCATCCGGGAGTTGGCGGTGACGGACGCCATGCCGCAGAACAGCTGGGCACCGATGATCACCAGGAGCAGGGCCTTGCCGCCGGCCACGCCGAGCGCGTCGAGCAGGATCTGGGCCGGGGGCACGCCGGTGTCCGAGTCGACCGAGCCGCCGTAGTTCTGGATGGCGAAGGTCATGCCGATCAGCAGGACGAAGCCGGCGATCCAGGACGTCCAGATGGAACGGACGATGCCCCGGGGGCCGGCGGTGGAGGCGTCGTTGGTCTCCTCGGTCATATGCGCGGAGGCGTCATAGCCGGTGAACGTGTACTGGGCCATGAGCAGCGACAGCAGGCCGACATAGAACCCGGAGTGCCAGCCGGACTGGTTGACGAACTTGGTGAAGACAAAGGAAGCCGACTGGTGGTGGTCGGGCACGATCGCCAGGGCGCCGACGATGACCAGCACGCCGACGACGTGCCACCACACGCTGACGCTGTTGAGCACGGCGACGATCCGCACGCCGAAGGTGTTCAGCGCGGCGTGCAGCAGCAGGATGATGCCGAACAGGGTGATGGTGTGGCCGGGGGTGGCCGAGAAGTCGAATTGCAGGTCGAGGTAGGCATTGAGGAAGGAGGCGGCGCCGAAGTCGACGCCGGCGGTCACCGCGATCTGGCCGAGGACGTTGAACCAGCCGGTGAACCAGGCCCAGGCCGCCCGGCTGCGCTCCGGGGCCATCTTGTGGGCCCAGAAGTACAGCCCGGCACTGGTCGGGTAGGAGGAGCAGACCTCGGCCATGGCCAGGCCCACGAACAGGGTCATCAGGCCGACCCCGATCCACCCCCAGGAGATCATGGCGGGGCCGCCGGTGGTCATCCCGTACTTGTACATCGTCATGCAACCGGACAGAACCGAAATGATCGTGAACGAGACCGCGAAGTTGGCGAACCCGCTCATGCTGCGGGCCAGGGTCTGCCGGTAGCCGAGCTGGGCGAGGCGTTCCTCGTCGGAGACGCCGGGGACATCGAGTGGCACGGAATCCTCTTCCTTGATCAAAGGTCCGCTGAGGGGGACGGGGGCAGGACAGGTGGACAAGGCGGGGCCGGCCCGGGCCGGAGCGGGTTCAGCCGGGCCGGGGCGGGTTGGACGCGACGGCGCGCGCCGCCCAGGTGCGGTGCCGCAGGAACAGCTCGCGCGGTTCTCCGCAGTAGGACCAGGGCGCATCGAGGGCGTAGGGGCCGATCGCCGTGAACACCTCGTGCGCCTCGGCGTGCCGTCCGGCGAAACCAAGGGCGTGGGCAAGGTAGTTGGCGTCGTCCGCGAACTGGGCGTGCGGCCGCGGGGGGCGGAACCGCCACCAGCCGTCCAACACCCGGTCGATATGGGGGCATTCATTCCAGGGGTGGATGGTCAGGCCGTAGATTCCCCCGTCGGTCTCCATCCGGTGCCGGTGCGACTCGGCGAGCGCCACCAGGGGGAGCACCGCGAGCGGCAGGCCGCGCGGAGCCGTCTCGGCCCGTTCCTGCGCCCAGTGGAACATCTCCCCGCCGGTGCCGTGGTTCCGGTCGAAGAGGTAGGTCAGCACCTCGTGGTGGGCCTCCCGGTTGTAGGGATCGCGGGCCGTCACCTCCTCCCAGACCTGCTGCAGCAGCTGCCGGTTGGGGGCGTGGACGCGCAGCAGGGCGAGCAGCACGACCCAGGGCGAGGGGTCCGCGGGCTCCGCCTCGGCGGCGGCCACACAGCTGCGCCATGCCTCCTCCATCAGCTCCCGGCCGTCGGCCCGTCCGGCGATCATGGAGCGCACCGCCTGCACATGGGCCATCAGCGCCAGTGCGTCGGCGGACCCCGGTTCGGCCCGGGCCCAGGTCTCGGCGAAGCGCAGGTTCGCACCGGCCCGGGCGAGCACCTGCAGCCGGAAGATCCGCCGGTCCCAGTCCCGGCCGGTGGAGGCCAGCAGGTCGCGCAGGCCCTCCCAGCGGCCCATCCCGGCATCCTCCATCGCCGCGCGCAACGGGAGGTCGCCGCGGGCCGGATGCCGGTCCAGGGTCACCTCGGCGGGTTCGGGCGACCGTGCGCGTCTGGCCCCCAGGCCAAATCTTCGACGCTCCATACCGCGCGCCCCTTCCTGCCTCACTGTCGGCTGCCGAACGGTCCAAATGGTGCGAAGTACAGGGTGGTTCGCCCCGCCTGAGCAGCCTGGAAAGCCGTCCGGACGAGCAGGTGATCGATGCGCACCATGGTGAGGACGACGGACCGCCGGGCCGACGGCCCGGCTTTTCGACATGGGCATGTGCCCCAATGCGCTTTATTCGCGGGGCAATTACCGGACGAGCCGCCTCTACCGAGTGACGGGTCCTCGTCAACCTCGGTGCGGGGCCACAGCTTATACATACATCCGTGCGATGTTGTCACCGTGACCAAATCAATATCTGCGCGACAGATTTGACGGTGCCGTCAACGCCCCGACCTCACTACTTCAACCAGTGGTTGACATGGCAGTGCGGACTCTAGGGTCTGCCCGAGCAGAACTCAATGCCCTTTTCGATAAGGGAACATGACAATCGAGGAACGCCTGACCGCATTCCCGTGGCCGGCCGCGGTCAGGTTCCGTCCGCTCAGCGGATTCCCAACCTCCGCAGGGCGCGCTGTCGTACCGGCGAGAGGTCGACGGGGAAGTAGAGGTAACACACCCCGCCCGAGCCGCTCCTGACCCGGCCCTGCGCATCATGACGCTTGGTCCTCAGCCAGATATTTTCGAACTGTCGCCTTTTGTACACGCGTTGGACCACTGCATCCGACGCGCTCGCCGGGTCGTTGACGATCACGTCCCCGCTCCCGGTGAAGCCGACCACGCACATCAGGTGCCCCGCCGTGCCATAGCCCGCCCCGTCGAGCTCCGAGGCCAGGAAGGACTGGGAGGTGATCACGGGGATCCCGGCCCGGATGAGCCGCTCGGCGTCGCCCAGCGAACGGAGCCGGGTGACCACGCCCTGCAGATCGTGGTAGGTGGCGGCGTACGCGGCGTTGAAGGGCCAGTTGCCGCAGCCCCGGTACTGGTGGTCATAGGTGAAGCGGGCCGCGTGACAGACCTGGGGGTCGGCGTACGAGGGGTCGACCCAGGCGAGGTCCGCCGCGGTGGGGCGGCGGCCCCAGTACTCGACGGCCATCTGCGAGGAGGTCGGACTGCACCACGCCTCACCGCCGTTGTCGTACTGCGGGTACTGGCCCTTGTGGATCTCCTGGGAGTACCGCGGCACCACCAGTCGGCACCCCGCCCCCTCCCCCGGCCGCGAGGCGGGCACGGTGAAGCGGTCGGGGATGTCGGAGCCCATCGCGCCCAGCCGCCGGACCAACGGGGTGAGCCGGGTGCCGGGTCTGCGGAAGAGGCTGAGCCGCAGCGCGTACGAGGCCAGCCGCAGCCCGCTCGCGGGGTCGACGGCGAGGGTGTCCGTGGAGACGCTGCTCTTCTTGTCGCCCTGCCCGTCGACGGAGGTGCGCCGGATGTCGCCGTCCGCGTCACCGGACGTCCAGCGGCCGAGGACGTACCACGGGGTGCGGGTGTGGTCGGTGTAGGTGCCGCGCACCTCCACCTGGAGCCAGGTCCCGGCCGGGGTGCGGGCGTTCCAGGAGGCGATGACCTCGGTCGCCGGGGCGGGCAGGGTGCGCACCGGTGACACCCAGGTGGCGTACTCCCACGAGGAGGTGGTGCGGGTGTGCGGGTCGGTGTACTCGAAGGTGCCGACGGGACGGCCGATGGCCAGCCCGGGGCGCCGGCCCGCGAGGGCCCGGGTCCCGCTCGCGGTGCCGCTCCGCCAGTCGGCGAGGGTGGTCCAGGCGTGGTAGTCGACGGAGCCGTGGGGCGGTGCGGGGCGGCCGCCGACCGCGAAGGCGGCGGACGCCCGGGAGACCGGGGCGGCGGCGGCCACCGCGAGAGCGGAGGCGAGCACGGTGCGGCGGGGAGTGCTGGACATGGCGTGGATCCCTCGGTCGGCAGCACGGTGAACGGATCAGGGAACAACAACGGGCAGCTCGGTCCGGCCGGACCACTATCCCCGGTCCGGCACTCCGCACGCCAGTGATGTGCAGCGCGGCGCGTCCGCCGGAGGCCGCCTAAGGTGGCCCGGTGAGTGAACCGTTCCCCCCGTACCCTCCCGGCACCGGTGCCCTGGACGCCCTCGCCCGGTGGCTGCCGACGCTCTCCCCCTCCGTGGGGCCCGTACGGCTGGTGGCCGTGGACGGGCATGCCGGATCCGGCAAGACCACCTTCGGCGAGCGGCTGGCCGGGGCGCTGGGCGGCGCGCCCGTGCTGCATCTCGACGACCTCGCCACGCACGAGGAGTTGTTTGAGTGGACCGGCCGGGTGAGCGAGTGGATCCTGGCCCCGCTCTCCGGGGGCCGGGCGGCTCACTACCGGGCCTACGACTGGGCGGCCCGCCGGTTCGGGGAGGAACGCCGGCTGGCGGCGGCTCCCGTGGTCCTTCTGGAGGGCGTGGGCGCCGGGCGCCGGGCGCTACGACCCCACCTTGCGTGCCTGATGTGGATGGAGTTGCCCCATGAGCGCTCCTGGGAAAGGGGTCAACTCCGCGACGGCCCCGGGCAGACCGATTTCTGGAACGGCTGGAAGCGAGCGGAACGCGACCACTTCACAACGGATCCCTCACGTCCGCATGCCGCAATCCTGGTGCAACAGTGCCCCGGGGGATACAAGTTGCTGCCCGGGCCTCATGGGACGGCCTGAACACCCCTTATCCCTACGCTCCGTAGCCGGTGTACCGGACGGCGGCGTCCGGCGCCCGAACGATCGCCGTCGAGCGCCCCAACTCCGCTTGACCCCGGGGGCTTACAGGACTTACGTTCTGAATGAGCGGTCGGCAAAGGCCGCTTGTCCAGACGCGAGGCCCCCGGTTGTTCCCCCGTGACCGGGGGCCTCGTACTGTCCCGGCCGGGCGCTTTATGAGCTTTGCTCCGCGCCGGCCCCGCCCCGGGTCACCCACAGTGACCACTCTGCGGGGCGCTTTCCGAGGCGCCCGGTATCGCCGTGGAGCCGCGAACAGCGGTACGGCACCCTACGGCCGACGCCGATTGCGCAGGTACGATGCGAGGCGGCGCACCCCGCCGGGGGCGTCGACTGCGCTCTGATCAACTCCCGTCCACAGAAGAGCGGTTCGGAAAGGAGCGGCCGGGCACTCGCCCGGCGGCACGCTACGGGGCAGGTTTGTGGGGGATGTGATGGACTTCGGCACTCAGGGCCCGCCCGCCCCGGCTGACCTCGCCTGGCTGCGCGCCGTGGACGCCTACACCATGGGCGCCTATGCGCAGGCCGAGGAGGAGTTCCGGACGGCGGTGCGAGTCGACCCGGGGATGGCCGACGCCTGGCTCGGCCTGCACGCGCTGCGCGCCGAGACCTCCACCGCCCTGCTGCGCATGCACCGGCACCGCGATCGCTTCGGCCAGCAGCGCACCCGCCACCGGCGGCCCCTGAACTCCTGGTACTGGCTTGGCTGGTGGGTACAGCCGGTGCTGGAGAGCCGCCGCGATCTGCTGCTCGCCCATGCCTCGCACTGGCTCGACGGCCGTCATGTGCCCGAACTGGACCGGGCACTCGCCGACTGCCCGCCCATCGAGACCGACCCACAGGTGCGCTTTCTGCACGCCTGCCGCGCCTACCTGGTCAAGGACTGGGAACAACTCGTCCGGCACACCGACCCCTTACTGGACGACACCCTGCTCGGCATCGAGGCGGGGCTGTTCGGCGGCATGGCCCGGGTGCGGCTGGAGATGTACGGGCAGGCCGAGCCGCTGCTGGCCACCGCGCTGATGCGCTGCCGCAGCGAGCAGCCGCAGCGCAAGGAGCTGCGCTACTGGCTGGCCCGCGCCCACGAGGGCACCGGGCGCAGCGCCGCCGCCCTCCCCCTCTACCGCGCCGTGCACCGCGTCGACCCCACCTTCATGGACACCTCGGCGCGGCTGACCGCCATCGCGGACGGGGACGGCCTGGACGACCACCCGGACCTGACCCTGCCGGCCCTCGCCGGCCCGGGCCAGGAGGGCACCCAGCCGGCGGGCGACCAGGAGACGCAGCCCTCGGACGTCCTTACCGGCACCGAACTCATCGGCCCCGCCCCCGGTCTGGCCGACAACGTCCGGGAGAAGATCCGCGTCCCGGCCCAGCCCGTCCCCCAGCCGCCGCCCGGCCCCTCCGACCCGGTGCTGCTGGCGAAGGCGCTCGCCGAGCTGGAGCGCATGGTCGGCCTGGAGCCGGTCAAACGGCAGGTGCGGGCGCTGTCCGCGCAGCTGCACATGGCCCGGCTGCGGGCCGGTCAGGGCCTGCCGGTCCAGCCGCCCAAACGGCACTTCGTCTTCTCCGGCCCCTCGGGCACCGGAAAGACCACGGTCGCCCGGATCCTGGGACGCGTCTTCTACGCCCTGGGCCTGCTCGGCGGCGACCATCTGATCGAGGCCCAGCGGGCCGACCTGGTGGGCGAGTTCCTGGGGCAGACGGCGGTCAAGGCGAACGAGCTGATCGACTCCGCGCTCGGCGGGGTGCTCTTCGTCGACGAGGCGTACAGCCTGTCCAATGCCGGCTACAGCAAGGGCGACGCATACGGCGACGAGGCACTGCAGGTGCTGCTCAAACGCGCCGAGGACAACCGGGACCGGCTGGTGGTGATCCTGGCCGGCTACCCCGAGGGCATGGACCGCCTCCTCGCCGCCAACCCGGGCCTGGGCTCCCGCTTCACCAGCCGGGTGGACTTCCCCAGCTACCGCCCGCTCGAACTCACCGCCATCGGCGAGGTGCTGGCCGCGGAGAACGACGACACCTGGGACGAGGAGGCGCTCGAGGAGCTGCGCAGCATCAGCGGCCATGTGGTCGACCAGGGCTGGATCGACGAGCTGGGCAACGGCCGCTTCCTGCGCACCCTCTACGAGAAGAGCTGCGCCTACCGGGATCTGCGGCTGTCGGGCTACCCGGGCACGCCCGGCCGTGACGACCTCGCCACCCTGCGGCTGCCGGACCTGATGCAGGCATACGGCGAGGTTCTGTCGGGCCGCAGGCCGAAGCTGCGCGACGCCCAGGACCCGCCGACGGGCTGAATGCCGTGCCCGGGCGCGCCATTCAGCCCGTCCGGCGTTTGAGGCTGAGTCCGATGTGCGGCTCCGCCGCGTGGTGCGGCGAAGCCGCATTGCGGGGGTCCGGGGGCGCAGCCCCCGGAAGAAACGGGGCCTCACCCCGCGGCCAGCGCGCCCTCCTCCCGCGGAACCCGGGGGTCCGACACCCGCCCGGGGAGCGGGGACAGCACCGCTCCGGCCCCCCGGTGCGCCGGATCCCGCACCTCCCCGACCAGCATCTCCAACACATCCTCCAGCGCGACCAGCCCCAGCACCCGCCCCGACGCATCGGTGACCGCCGCCAGATGCGCGGCCGCCCGCCGCATCACCGTCAGGGCGTCATCGAGCGGCAGCTCGGCCCGCAGGGTCTCCACCCGCCGCCAGATCCGCTGGGGCACGGCCCGGTCCCGGTCCTCCAGGTCCAGGACGTCCTTCACATGCAGGTAGCCCATGAAGGCACCGCCGGGAGCGCACACCGGGAAGCGGGAGAAGCCCGTCCGTACGGTCAGCTCCTCGACCTGCCGGGGGGTGACCGACGGCTCGACCGTCACCAGTGCCGCCGGGTCCAGCAGCACGTCCGTGACCGGGCGGCTGCCCAGCTCCAGCGCGTCCTCCAGGCGTTCCTGCTCGGCCGGTGCCAGCAGTCCGGCCTGCCGGGAGTCCTCCACCAGATGGGTGAGCTGCTCGCTGGTGAACACCGCCTCGACCTCGTCCTTGGGCTCGACCCGGAACAGCCGCAGCACTCCATGGGCACACGCGCCCAGCAGCCGGGTCACCGGGTGGCACAGCCGTGCGAAGGCGACCAGCCCGGGCCCCAGCCACAGCGCCGCCCGGTCGGGGGCGGACATGGCCAGGTTCTTCGGGACCATCTCCCCGATGACCAGGTGCAGGAAGATCACCAGGGCCAGGGCGATCACATAGCCCAGTGGGTGGATGAGCCCCTCGGGCAGCCGTGCGGCGAGGAACAGCGGTTCCAGCAGTCGGGCCACGGTCGGTTCGGCGACCGCCCCCAGCGTCAGGGAGCAGATCGTGATGCCGAACTGGGCCGCCGCCATCATCTGCGGCAGGTTCTCCAGCCCGGTCAGCACCGTACGGGCCCGGCTGGAGCCCGCGGCCGCGCGCGGTTCGATCTGGCTGCGCCGCACCGACACCAGCGCGAACTCGGCGCCCACAAAGAAGCCGTTGGCCAGTACCAGCAGGGCGGCGAAGAGAAGCTGGAGCACGCTCATCGGGCCTCTCCCTGCCCCTTGGCCCCACCGGTCCGTACGATCCGGACCCGTTCGGCCCGGTGGTGCCCGACCTGGCGCACCGACAGCCGCCAGCCGGGCAGTTCCGCGGCGTCCCCGGAGACCGGGATGCGCCCCAGCAGGCCGGCGACGAGACCGGCGACGGTCTCGTAGGGGCCGTCGGGAACCTGCAGGCCGATGCGGAGCAGGGCGTCGACGCGGCAGCCGCCGTCGGCTTCCCACGCCAGGCGCCCGTCCTCGCAGGAGACCGGGGCCAGGTCCGGGCGGTCCGCGTCCGCGTGGTCGTGCTCATCGCGGACCTCGCCAACCAGCTCCTCGACGATGTCCTCCAGGGTCACCACCCCGGCCGTGCCCCCGTATTCGTCGACGACCACGGCTATCGGCTGCTCGCTGCGCAGCTGTTCCAGCAGCGGCTGCACGGGCAGGGTCTCGGGGACGAGCATGGGCGGCACCGCGATCCGCCCGACGCGCGTGCGCAGCCGTTCCTGGCGGGGTACCGCCAGGGCGTCCTTGAGGTGGACCATGCCGACGACCTCGTCCAGCCGCTCGTGGTAGACGGGGAAGCGCGACAGGCCGGTGGCCCGGGTGAGGTTGAGGACGTCCTCGGCGGTCGCGTCCGCCTGCAGGGCGCTGACCTTCACCCGGGGGGTCATCACATGCTGGGCGGTCAGCTCCCCCAGCGAGAGGGTCCGTACGAACAGGTCGGCGGTGTCCTGTTCCAGGGCGCCGGCCCGCGCCGAGTGCCGGGCGAGCGAGACGAGTTCGCCGGGGGTGCGGGCCGAGGCCAGCTCCTCGGCGGGTTCCACGCCCAGGGCCCGCACCAGCCGGTTGGCGACCGCGTCGAGCAGGGTGATCACGGGGCGGAAGAGGTGGGCGAACAGGCTCTGCGGGCGGGCGACGAAGCGCGCCACCTGCAGGGGCCGGGACACCGCCCAGTTCTTGGGCACCAGCTCGCCGATGACCATCTGCACCGCCGAGGCCAGCAGCATGCCGGTCACCACGGCCGCGCCGGGGGCGGCACCGGCCGGCAGTCCGGCCGCGCCGAAGGGGCCGGTGAGCAGCCGGCCGAGGGCCGGCTCCGCGAGCATGCCGACCACCAAGGAGGTGATGGTGATGCCCAGTTGGGTGCCGGAGAGCTGGAAGGAGAGCTCGCGCAGGGCCTCGACGACGGTCCGGGCGCGGTGGTCGCCGTCCGCCGCGGCCCGTTCGGCCTCCGGCCTCTCGACGGTCACCAGGCCGAACTCGGCGGCCACGAAGAAGCCGTTGGCGAGGATCAGGAGCAGTGCCGCGGCAAGCAGCAGAAGAGAAACGGTGATGCTCATGACGCCGCCTCACGATGCGGGGCGGCGCAGGTACTACCGGACGATCCGTCCATCCCGGAGGGATTCACTCCTCGGTTCGCAGGTGCCCCGCGGGGCCGCGCGGGACGCGGCGGATGGTGCGGCGGGGCCGGGCGGGTGGGTGCCCGTGGGCAACAGAGTAATCAAGGAATCCGGAACGGGGGCGAGCGCCCGCCCTCAGGTCGCGGACCGGGCGGTGCCATGCTCCTGGACGAGTGCGCTCAGCGCCCGGGCGGCGGCGATGGCCTGCTGCTTGGCGAAGCCGGTCTGGATGCCCATGACGGGCAGCGAGGTGCCGTCGGAGAGGTCGAGGTGCACCCAGGAGTCGCCGGGGCGCAGATTGACCCGCACGATCTGGGCCCACTCCAGCCTCCGCACCGTCGTCAGATTGACGACGGTGACGCCCTCCGGAGCGGCGACCACCTTGGGGCGGCTGAGCAGCGTCAGAACACCGAGGCCCAGCAGTCCGGCGCCGATGAAGGTGACCTGGTCACCGGTGGTGAAGGCCTTCTGCAGGAAGGACACCGTAGTGAGCACGGCGAGCAGCGCGCCGCCGATGCCCAGCAGCACCACCCGGGTGCGGATGGGGCGGAAGGTGACCGGCAGCGGGGGGAGGCTGGACACGTCCTACGTTCTTTCGCGAGTCGGCGGGCCGGAAGCGGGTCAGAGGCGGCAGGCGTGAATGCCGGTGGTCAGGATGGCGCGGGCACCGAGGTCGTAGAGCTCGTCCATGATGCGCTGGGCGTCCTCGGCCGGGACCATCGAGCGGACCGCGACCCAGCCCTCGTGGTGCAGCGGGGAGACGGTCGGCGACTCCAGTCCGGGGGTGAGCGCGACGGCGCGCTCCACCTGCTCGGCGCGGATGTCGTAGTCCATCATCACGTAGCGCCGGGCGACCAGGACGCCCTGCATCCGGCGGAGGAACTGGCGCACCTTGGGGTCGTCGGCCGGGGCTCCGGCGCGGCGGATGACGATGGCCTCGGACTCCAGGATCGGCTCGCCGATCACCTCGAGGCCGGCGTTGCGCAGGGTGGTGCCGGTTTCGACGACATCGGCGATGATCTCGGCGACGCCGAGCTGGATCGCGGTCTCGACGGCCCCGTCCAGGTGGACCACCTCGGCGTCCACACCGTTGTCGGCCAGGTGCTTGGTGACCAGGCCGGCGAAGGAGGTGGCGATCGTCATGCCGCCGAACTCGCCGACGTCCTTGGCCGTGCCGGGGCGGGTGGCGTAGCGGAACGTCGATCCGGCGAAGCCGAGCCGCATGATCTCCTCGGCCTGGGAGCCCGAGTCGAGCAGCAGGTCGCGGCCGGTGATGCCGATGTCGAGCTTGCCGGAGCCCACGTACACCGCGATGTCGCGGGGGCGCAGGAAGAAGAATTCGACGCCGTTGGCGGCGTCCACCAGGACCAGCTCCCGGCGGTCCTTGCGCTGCCGGTAACCGGCCTCATGGAGCATCTCCGACGCAGGCTCGGAGAGGGAACCCTTGTTGGGGACGGCGATGCGCAGCATGAGGTCGGTTCCTTTGTGCTTGTGTGCTTGGGGGTTGTGGTGCGGGGTGCGGACGGGCGGATCAGAGGTGGGCGTAGACGTCGTCCAGCGAGATGCCCCGGGCGACCATCATCACCTGAAGGTGGTAGAGGAGCTGGGAGATCTCCTCCGCGGTGGCCTCGGCGCCCTCGTACTCGGCGGCCATCCACACTTCGGCGGCCTCCTCGACGACCTTCTTGCCGATGGCATGGACCCCCTTGCCGACCAGTTCCGCGGTACGGGAGGTGGCGGGGTCGCCGGAGGCCTTCTGCTGGAGCTCGTCGAACAGCTCCTCGAACGTCTTCTTGGACATGGTGGTCCCACCCTACGCCCGCGGCCGGAGGCCGCTGCCGCCCAGGGTCGGCCTCGGGGTCAGTGCCAGGGTTCCGAGACCGAGCGCAGGATCACCGCCGTGGCGATGGCGGCGGAGACCGCCTCGTGCCCCTTGTCCTCGGTGGAGCCCTCCAGACCGGCCCGGTCCACGGCCTGTTCCTCGGTGTCGCAGGTCAGAACGCCGAAGCCGATGGGGACTCCGGTGCTGACACCGACCTGGGTCAGTCCCTGGGTCACGCCCTGGCACACATAGTCGAAGTGCGGGGTGCCGCCGCGGATGACGACGCCCAGGGCGACGATCGCGTCATAGCCCCGGCCGGCCAGCACCTTGGCGACGACGGGGAGCTCAAAGCTGCCCGGGACGCGCAGCAGCGTCGGCTCGTCGATGCCGAGCTCGTGCAGGGCGCGCAGGGCACCGTCGACCAGGCCGTCCATGACCTTCTGGTGCCACTGCGCGGCGATCACGGCCACCCGCAGGTCCTGACAGTTCTTCACACTCAGCTGGGGCGCGCCCTTGCCGCTCATTGCTCTCCTCGGGTTGCTCGTGCCGTTGGCCCGGCCGGCTCACTGGTTGTCGCAGGCGGACACCTGCTCGGCGTCCAGCCAGGGCAGGTCGTGCCCCATCCGGTCCCGCTTGGTGCGCAGGTACCGCAGATTGTGCTCGCCGGCCGGGGCGGGCATCGGCTCCCGGCCGGTGATCTTGAGACCGTGCCGTTCCAGGGCCATGGTCTTGTCGGGGTTGTTGGTCATCAGCCGGACCGAGCGGACCCCGAGGTCGGTGAGGATCTGCGCTCCGGCGGCGTAGTCGCGGGCGTCGGCGGGCAGGCCCAGCTCGAGGTTGGCGTCCAGCGTGTCGTGGCCGTTCTCCTGCAGCTCATACGCCCGCAGCTTGGACAGCAGGCCGATGCCGCGGCCCTCGTGGCCGCGCAGATAGAGGACGGCCCCGCGGCCCTCGGTGGCGATCCGTTCCAGGGAGGCCTGCAGCTGCGGGCCGCAGTCGCAGCGCAGCGAGCCGAAGACGTCGCCGGTCAGGCATTCGGAGTGGACGCGCACCAGGACGTCCTCGCCGTCGCCGAGGTCGCCTGCGACCAGCGCGATGTGCTCGACGCCGTCCCGGATGGAACGGTAGCCATGGGCGCGGAACTCCCCGAAGGCGGTGGGCAGTCGGGTGCTGGCCTCGCGACGGACGGTGGGTTCGGAGGATCTCAGATAGGCGATCAGGTCCTCGATGGAGATGATCGACAGACCGTGCCGCCGGGCGAACGGGATCAGTTCGGGCAGCCGCAGCATATGGCCGTCCTCGCCGGCGATCTCCACGATCGCGGCGGCCGGCCGCAGTCCCGCGAGCCGGGCCAGGTCACAGCCGGCCTCGGTGTGGCCGGGGCGGACCAGGACGCCGCCGGGCTTGGCCCGCAGCGGGAAGACGTGCCCGGGGCGGACGAAGTCGCCGGGCACGCTGTCGGCGGCGGCCAGCAGCCGGATGGTGGTGGCGCGGTCGGCGGCGGAGATGCCGGTGTCGATGCCGTGTGCGGCGGTGGCGTCCACGGAGACGGTGAAGGCGGTGCGCATCGTCTCGGTGTTCTTCTCGACCATCTGCGGCAGCTCGAGGCGGTCGATGTCCTCCGCCTCCATCGGCATGCAGATCAGACCACGGCACTCGCTCATCATGAACGCGAGGATCTCGGTGGTGGCCAGCTCGGCGGCGACGACAAGGTCGCCCTCGTTCTCCCGGCTCTCGTCGTCCACCACGACGACCGGCCGGCCGGCCGCGATGTCGGCGATGGCGCGCTCGACCGGGTCGAGGGCCGCTTCCCCGGTCACGGGCCGGCTCTGCGGGGCGGTCATGGGGTGTCTCCTTCGGGTTGTCGGGACGGCCGGGGCGCTGCAGCGGGGCTCATGAGGCCGACGCGAGCGAGGGCTCCGGGGCCGGCGCGGACCGGGCACCGGCCCGGGAGCGCAGCCACCAGTCGCGCATGCCCCACAGGACGAGGCCGAGGTAGAGGACATAGACCAGGCCGGAGAAGGCGAGGCCGCTGGAGAAGGCGAGCGGCATCCCGACCACGTCGACGAGCAGCCAGGCGAACCAGAACTCGACGAGCCCACGGGCCTGGGCGACCATCGCGGCGAGCGTGCCGACGAAGATGTAGGCGTCCGGCCAGGGGTTCCAGGACAACTCGGGCAGGGCCTTGAACAGGGCGCCGACGGCCAGCGTGCCGACGGCGGTGCCGGCCAGCAGCAGCACCCGCTCGCGCCCGGTGGCGAAGCGGACGGCGACGGCGCCGCCCTCGCTTTCCCGCCCCCTGCGCTGCCACTGCCGCCAGCCCCACAACGAAACTCCGATGACCAGGAGTTGCTTGCCCACACCACCGCTGAGCTGGGCAGAGGCATAGGCGACGACAAGGATGGCGCCGGACAGGAACTGCGTGGGCCAGGTCCATATGGAGCGGCGCCAGCCCAGGGCCAGGGCCACCAGGCCGCAGCTGTTGCCGATGACGTCGGACCAGATCATCTGCTGGCCGAAGACCGAGAAGGCCTCGCTGCCGAGCCAGTCCACGGCGTTCACTCTTCCCCCCTGGCGAGCATCCGCTCGACATACTTGGCGATCACATCCATCTCGAGGTTGACCGGGTCACCGGGCTGTTTGACGCCCAGGGTGGTCAGGGCGAGCGTGGTGGGGATGAGGCTGACGGTGAAGTAGTCGTCCCCCGCCTCCACCACGGTCAGGCTGATGCCGTCGACGGTGATGGAGCCCTTGTCCACGACATAGCGGCCGAGCTCGGCGGGGAGCGAGATCGTCACGATCTCCCAGTGCTCGGCGGGCACCCGGTCGACGATGGTGCCGGTGCCGTCCACATGCCCCTGGACCAGGTGGCCGCCGAGGCGGCCGCCGAGTGCCATGGGGCGTTCCAGGTTGACGCGGGAGCCGGGGACGAGCGCGCCCAGGCTGGAGCGCTTGAGGGTCTCGGCCATGACATCGGCGGTGAACTCGCCGTCGGCGGTGGTGACAACGGTCAGGCAGACGCCATTGACCGCGATCGAGTCACCGTGCTTGGCGCCGTCCGTGACGACCGGGCCGCGCAGCCGGAACCGGGAGGCGTCACCGAGGTTTTCGACGGCGACGATCTCACCGAGTTCTTCGATGATTCCGGTGAACACTGTCAGTTCTCCTCGGGAGCAGGGGTGGCGGTGGCGGTGATCCGTAGGTCCGGGCCGAGCCTGGCGACGTCGGTGACGTGCAGGCGCAGCGCCCGGGCGATGGTGCCGATTCCGGCGTCGCCCAGGGCGGCGGGCCCGGCTCCGAGCAGTGCGGGCGCGAGATAGCCGACGACCCGGTCGACGGCACCGGCCGCGAGAAAGGCACCGGCGAGCATGGGCCCGCCTTCCAGCAGGACGGAGCGGACGTCTCGCGCATACAGCTCGGCGAGCAGCGCCGGGACGGCGATGTGCCCCCGGTCCAGGGGCAGTCGGGCGATGCCGGCTCCCGGCAGGTGACGGGTGTCCGCGTCCGGCCCGACGGCGATCAGCGTCGGCGCCGCGTCGTCGAGGACCCTGGCCGTCGGCCGGATCGAGGCGGTGGTGTCCATGACGACCCGCAGCGGCTGGGTGGCCCCGTCGATGCCGCGCGCCGCGAGGTGCGGGTCGTCGGTGCGCAGGGTGCCGGAGCCGACCACGACGGCGTCGGCCTCGGCACGCAGCCGGTGCGCATCGGCGCGGGACTCGGCGGAGGTGATCCAACGGCTGCTGCCGTCGGCGGCGGCGCTGCGCCCGTCGAGGGTGGCGGCGTACTTCCAGACCACGAACGGGCGCCCGCGCGCCATGGAGGTGAGCCAGGCGGCGTTGCCGGCCGCGGCCTCCTCGGCGAGGAGGCCGCCCTCGGTGTCCACACCGGCCGCGGCGAGGGTCCGCGCTCCCCCGGTCGCGGTGGGGTTCGGGTCGGCGACGGCATAGACGACGCGGGCGATGCCCGCGTCGAGGAGCGCCCGGGAACAGGGCCCGGTGCGGCCGGTGTGGTCACAGGGTTCGAGGGTGACGACCGCGGTGCCGCCCCGCACCTCCCGGCCGGCCGTCGCGGCCGCGCGCAGCGCCTCGACCTCGGCGTGCGGCCCGCCGGCCCGCCGGTGCCGGCCCGCTCCGGCGGTGCGGCCGTGTGCGTCGAGGATGACGCAGCCGACGACGGGGTTGGGACTGGTCGCACCGAGCGAGCGAGCGGCAAGCGCGATGGCGCGTCGCATCGCGTCTGTTTCGGTCGCGGTGGCCACCGGGGTCCTCCTGCCTCTTCGGGGCATGGACTCCGGGGCTGTCGAATCGACAGGAAAGCGGGTGCACTACACCGTCGGACCCCCAGGGGGATCCCACCGACGCCGCGCTATGGACCGCTCTCGGGAGCGGTCGCCGGAACCGGCGGCTGTGGTGCCGATGTGATGCCCGCCGCGCACTGCCTTCCATCCGGACTTTGACCGTCGGTCCAGGAATTTCACCTGGTCAACCGGCCGCTGGCTGCGGACGGGTCGCGGACTGTAACCGCCGGTTCGGAGTTTCACCGACCCCGGAGTGCGCTGCGTGAGTTGATCTCTTGCTGGTACATGGCGTCTGACCTGCCGAGTTGGCAGGTGCGACGGCACCGAGGGTACGTCGGGGGACGGCGCGGTGTCCACGGGGACTTGACAAGGTGGGGCAGCTCACGTTGGTTGCAGGGAGCGGCCGGAGCGGGAGGGGGCAGTCTGCATGGGGGGTTCCGCCGAGCAGCGGGTGCGCCGGGCGCGGTTCGCCGTGGCCGCCGTCTTCGGCGTTCATGGCGCGGTCTCCGGCAACTTCGCCACCCGCATCCCCTGGATCCAGGAGCATCTGGGCCTCGGCACCGGGGGGTTGGGCCTCGCCCTCGCCTTCCCCGCGGTCGGCGCCTCGTGCGCGATGCCGCTGGCGGGCCGGATCAGTCACCGCTTCGGTTCCCGGGCCGCGCTGCGCGGGCTGCTCGCCCTGTGGTGCGCGTCCCTCGCCCTGCCCGCCCTCTCCCCCGGCCTGGCCGTCCTCTGTGCCGCGCTCGCGGTGTACGGGGCCGCGTCCGGGATGGCCGATGTCGCGATGAATGCGCTGGGCGTGGAGACCGAGGAACGCCTCGGCCGTTCGATCATGTCCGGTCTGCACGGGATGTGGAGCGCGGGAGCGCTGGTGGGTGCGGCGGCCGGCACGGTGGCCGCGCACGCGGGGGCCGATGCTCGCGTCCATCTGACGGTCGCGGCCGCCGTCCTGGTCCTGCTGGGCGCGGTGGCCTGCCACTGGGTGCTGGATCTGCGCACGGCGGCCGAGGAGAACCCGCCGCCACGCTTCGCCCTGCCCCCGCGGTCCGCTCTGGTCATCGGTGCCGTCGGCTTCTGCGCCGTCTTCGCGGAGGGGGCGAGCCTGGACTGGTCGGCGGTCTACCTCCGCGATGTCATGGGCTCCGACGCCGGCCTCGCGGCGGCCTGCACCACGGCGTTCTCCTGCACGATGGCCCTGGCCCGGTTCGCCGGCGACGCCGCGGTCCGGCGCTTCGGCCCGGTACGGACCGTACGGACGGGTGGCGTGCTGGCCACCGCCGGCGGGCTGCTGGTGATCACCGCCCCGGGCCCGGCGCAGGCCATCGCCGGTTTCAGCCTCATCGGGCTGGGGATCGCCGTGGTCGTCCCGCTCGCCTTCGCCGCGGCCGCCCGCAGCGGCCCGGCGCCCAGCCAGGCCATCGCCGGGGTCGCGACGATCACTTACACCTCGAGCCTGATCGCCCCGTCGGCCATCGGGCAGATCTCCCATGCCACTTCGCTCACCGTCTCCTTCGGTCTGGTGACGGTACTGGCCATGGGCCTGACGGTGGCGGCCGGCGTGCTGCGCGTCCCGGCCCGCCGCGCCGAGGGCCCGCGGCCCGTCTCCGTCCCCAGGCCCTGACCCGTCCGGACATGCCACCGCGGGCCGCGTGACGGGCACACAGCCCGGACACGCGGCCCGCGGTGGAAGGGGGGGTCAGACGAGAACCGTCGGCTCAGAGAGCGATACCGAACAGGTTGAACTCGGTGTGGCGCTCAATGTGGCGGCAGTGGCCACCACCGTGGTGACCCCAGCCCTCGTTCCGGTCGCGGTCGCAGTCACGGCCACGGTCCTTCCAGCCACGGTCGCCCTCGTCACGGCCCCAACCGCCCTCGTGGCGGCCGCGGTCGCAGTCATCGCGACCCCAGCGCCCCTCGTGACGGCCACGGTCGCAGTCATCGCCACGGCCCCAGCGGCCCCAGCCGCCATGGTCGCAGTCCTCACGGCCCCAGCGACCCTCGTGGCCTTCACGGCCCTCGTGGCCCCAGCCACCGCCCCAGCCACCCCAGCCCCAGTTGTTGTGGTGGTGGCCCAGGCGGAGGATGCCGAAGATGTTCCAGCGTTCCCAGCCGCAGTCCTCTTCGCGGTTCCAGCGGCCGTGGTCGCAGTCATCGCGGTCACGCCAGCGGCCGCGGTCACAGTCGTCCCGGCCGCGGTCGCAGTCCCGGTCACGGTCCCGGCCCCGGTCGCAGTCACGGCCACGGTCCCGGCCCTTGTCCCGGTCCCGGCCCTTGTCCCGGCCACGGTCCCCGTGGTCCCGGCCATCACGGTCGTGGTCGCCGTCCCAGTTCGTCGCCTGACCCGCAGACGGCGAAGGCGGCGCGGCCTGAGCCACCCCGGCGGCCGGAACGATGACGCCCGCAGCAACGATCGCGGCAGCCGCAGTGCGGCCGACGAGCTTACGCATGTATGTCTCCTGGTTTGCAGGAAATCGGACATCGAGACCCATACCTCGTGCTGACGGGCGATCAGCCGGCGGTCACGGCCATACAGTCTTACGGGGCGTTAATTGGGCCGATCGCAGCAGCAGGCCGCGTGCGGCGCGGGAGCCCACCGCCACGGGAGGCACCCCATATCTCCCCTTAACATCAATGCGGATCACCACATCGAGCACTTTTGGGAGCAAACATGGGCCTGGGCGTGCGCTGGACCCTGCACGGCGACGGGCGCACTCCCGCCCCCGGGGCGGTCGTCAGACCGGATGAACGGCTCTCCTGGCCGCGCACCGCGGGCCTTGGCGCCCAGCATGTGGTCGCCATGTTCGGCGCCTCTTTTGTCGCTCCCGTCCTGATGGGCCTGGATCCCAACCTCGCCATCATGATGTCCGGGGTCGCCACGATCCTCTTCCTGCTCGCCACCCGCGGCCGGATCCCCAGCTACCTGGGGTGCAGCCTCTCCTTCGTCGGCGTCGCCGCGATCATCCGGGCCCAGGGCGGCGACAGCGCGGCCGTCACCGGCGCGATCTTCGTGGTCGGCGGCGCGCTGCTGCTGAGCGGACTGGCGGTACGGAGGTTCGGCGCGCGGATCATCCACGCCGCGATGCCGCCCGTGGTGACCGGCGCGGTGGTCATGCTGATCGGCTTCAATCTGGCTCCGGTCACGGCCGCCACCTACTGGCCGCAGGACCAGTGGACGGCGCTGCTCACCATGCTCGTCACCGGGCTCGCCGTGGTCTGTCTGCGGGGCTTCTGGTCCCGGGTGGCGATCTTCCTCGGGCTGCTCTTCGGCTATGCGGTTTCCTGGGTCTTCGACCGGGTCTTCGGCAAGATCCACTCGGTGCACGGCGGTGCCCGGGCCACCGACCACTGGCGGCTCGACCTCTCCGGGGTCGCCGAGGCCGACTGGATCGGCCTGCCCTCGCTGCACACCCCGAGCTTCGGCTGGTCGGCGGCGCTGGTGGCGTTGCCGGTGGTCATCGCGCTGATCGCCGAGAACGCGGGCCATGTCAAGGCGGTCGGCGAGATGACCGGCGACCCGCTGGACGACCAGCTGGGCACCGCGATCTCCGCCGACGGCGCGGCGACCATGCTCTCCACCGCGGTCGGCGGACCGGCCAACACCACCTACTCCGAGAACATCGGCGTCATGGCGGCCACCCGGGTGTACTCGACCGCCGCCTACTGGGCGGCGGCCGGATTCGCCCTGCTCTTCGGCGTCTGCCCCAAGTTCGGCGCGGTCGTCGCGGCCGTGCCGGGCGGAGTGCTGGGCGGCATCACCGTGATCCTGTACGGCATGATCGGCCTGCTCGGCGCGCAGATCTGGGTGCACAACAAGGTGGATCTGCGCAACCCGCTGAACCTGGTGCCGATCGCGGCGGGCATCATCATCGGCGTCGGCGGCGTCAGCCTCAAAATCAGCAAGAACTTCGAATTGAGCGGCATCGCGCTGGGCACCCTGGTGGTCCTCACCGGCTACCACGTGCTGCGCGCCCTGGCCCCGGCGCACCTCAAGCAGCAGGAGCCGCTGCTGGACGAGGGGACGAGCGGGTATGACGGCTCGGCGGGCGACGCCGCCAACTCGCCCGGCTCCTAGGGTCCCAGGGCTCCTGGCGGTCCTATCACCCGCCTTATCACCCGTTCCGGTTAATCAGTCCCCCGATTCGCCCACACTCCGTGCCCGTATGTCACTCTCCGTATATGACGACGGTGCGAGCACAGCCGGCGGCTCCCGCCGGCATCGACTGGGTATTGGCGCGGATGCGGGGCCTGGAGGCCGAGCTGCCCCCGCGCGATGGGGTGGCGGTCTTCAACCGGCTCTATCTGGCGGTCACCGAGGAGGTGGGGCGGCGGGTGGCGGCCGGCCGGTTCCACGACCGGCTGGCGACCACCGAGCTGGACGTCCTGTTCGCCGGCCGCTATCTGAAGGCCGTCGACCGGGCGGCCGGGGGGCAGCCGACGCCTGCCTGCTGGCGGCCGCTGTTCCAGCTGCGCGGCCACCCGGCCGTGCGGCCCGTGCAGTTCGCGCTGGCGGGCATCAACGCACACATCGGCCACGACCTCCCGCTCGCCCTCGCCGACACCT
The DNA here is from genome assembly GCF_054957865.1 of Streptomyces xingningensis. NCBI lineage: Bacteria > Bacillati > Actinomycetota > Actinomycetes > Kitasatosporales > Streptomycetaceae > Streptomyces > Streptomyces xingningensis. The sequence continues at coordinate 6,026 of NZ_JBDJPF010000028.1, read as the reverse complement.
GCCGGGCCCTCGGCGCCGAACCGCCCGAGCTGGAGGGCGACTTCGACCGGATCGGCGAGCTGCTCATCTGTCTGGAGGAGCGGATCCGCGAGGAGCTGATACCGGGCCCGGAGCTGCTGGATGTGGCCGATCCACTGACCCATCTGCTGGGTTCATGGACCCTGGAGGCGGCCCGGGGCGCCGCATGGGCCGCCTTCCGTACACTCTGGGCGATGCGCGAACTACCCGATCTGGCCGAGGAGTTCACGGACCACATCGACGCGGGCGTCGGGATGGTGGGGCGCTGTCTCCTCACCCCGCTGGGCTGAACCGCCGTCAGTCCTCCGGAAGCGCCACGGGGGCGATCTCGTCGTAGACATCGCCCGGGCCGGGGTTCACGGCATCGGTCCCACCGCCAAAGTGGTGCATCACGCCCCACACGGCATTGAGCGCGGTCTGCACGGCGCCCTCGGCCCAGCCCGCCGTCCAGGAGATGTCGTCGCCCGCGAGGAAGATGCCGCGCTTGTCCTCCGGCAGGCGGTCCTGCATGAAGTGGGTGAACAGGCGGCGCTGATAGCGGTAGTGGCCGGGCAGATTCGCCTTGAACGCGCCCATGAAGTAAGGCTCGTTCTCCCAGGAGATGGTGACCGGGTTGCCGATGATGTGCTTCCGGATGTCGACATGGGGGTAGATCTCGCCAAGCGACTTGAGCATGACCTCCATGCGCTCGTTCGCCGACAACGGCAGCCACTTGAGGCTGTCGTCGCACCAGGTGTACGAGAGGCAGATGACGGCGGGCTTGTCCGGCCCGTCGTCCAGCAGATAAGTGCCGCGCGTCATCCGGTCGGTGAGCGTCATGCTCATCACATCCCGCCCGGTCGGCTCCCCGCTGTCGTCGACGGCCTTGTCCAGCCAGAACGGCCGGTCCACCGGCACAAAGAGTTTGGAGGACTCCATGTAGTGCGTGCGCTCCACCGCCGTCCAGTGGTCGATGGGGAACAGCTCGTCATCGCACTGGATCTTCGACAGCAGCATCCAGGACTGCGCCGTGAAGACCGCCGCCCGGTAGGTGCGGATATCACCGGACGCGTCGGTCACGGTGATGCGATTGCCCGCCGTGCGGTGCAGACGGGTCACGGCCGGGCGCGGGTCACCGCCGTGCAGCGATGCCAGCGAGGTGCCCGGCGCCCAGTGGACGGTCTTCCGTGGCTCGCGCTCCCACAGCCGCAGCGGCAGCTGCTGGCTGCCGCCCTCGATCCCCCGGTGGTGATCGTCCGCCTCGGTGTAGACGACGCGCAGGATCTCCAGGATGGAGTTGGGGAAGTCGGTGTCCCAGCCACCCGTGCCAAAGCCGACCTGACCGAAGATCTCCCGGTGCCGGAAGGAGGCGAAAGCCGGTGAATCGCACAGGAAGCCATAGAAGGTCTGGTTGTCCAGCTTCTCGACCAGCTTGGCCCAGATCTCGCGGATGCGCGGCACATCGCGCTCCCGCATGGCGCGGTTCATCTCCGAGAAGTCCGCGCCCTCCTCCAGGCAGGCGTTCCAGGCGGCCGCCACATCACGGTAGACCTGCGGCAGATCGTCGATGGTCTCGGCGTAGTGGGACTCCCCCTTGAGGTCCACGACCGTGGAGGGAGTGGCCGAGGACAGCGGGTTGGGGAACGGCCGGGTCGTCAACCCCACCAGATCGATATAGTGCTGCAGGGCGGTCGAGGACGGCGGGAAGCGCATGGCGCCCATCTCGGCCGTCAACTCGCCCTCGGTTCCCTCGAATCCCACGGTCCGCAGCCGCCCGCCGATCTGGTCCGCCTCATAGACGACCGGCTTGAGCCCCATCTTCATCAGCTCATACGCGGCGATGACGCCGGACAGCCCACCGCCGATGATGGCGACCTCGGTGCCGTGCTCGGTGGCCGGTATCTGTCCGAGGCCCGCCGGGTGGGCGAGGAAGTCGTCATAGGCGAACGGGAAGTCCGGGCCGAACATGGTGATCGGCGGCTCGTCCTGTTGAACCTGCTCGTCGTGGACGGCGGTGGGCACCGTGGACGTCATCGGCTGGACTCTCCTACTGACAGGGGGTGTTGGGGGGTGGGCGGGCGCCCCTCGGGAGCACGCGCTCAGACGAGCGAGGTGTACAGCTCGGGGCGGCGATCGCTCAGATAGGTGTTCTCGGCGCGGGATGCCTTGAGCAGTCCGGGGTCGGCGTCGGCGATGATCAGGTCTTCGCCATGGCCCGCCCGCGCCCGTACCGTCCCATCGGGCGCGGCGAGGCAGGACAGTCCGGCGAAGGTGAACTCCCCCTCGACGCCACACCGGTTGGCATAGGCGATATAGAGCTGGCTCTCCCAGGCCCGCGCCGGGACGACCGTCTGCGGCACGATCTCATACGGCCGCATCAGCGCGGTCGGCACCAGCAGTACCTCGGTACCGGCTAGCGCATGTGCCCGTACGGGCTCCGGGAACTCGATGTCGTAGCAGGTCAGCAGGCCAAGCCGGACACCGTCGAAGTCGGCCTGCACCACCGGCTGCCGACCGGGGGTGAAGTGGGTGGTCTCGTACTCACCGAAGAGATGGGTCTTGCGGTAGTGGGCGAGGCGCTCGCCGTCCGGGCCGATGAGCTGGGTCGAATTGAAGAGCACCGCGCCGTCGCGCTCCGGATATCCATAGGCGATGGCGAGTCCCTGCCCGGCGGCGATCCGGGCGACGGCCTCGGCGCTCGGGCCATCGGCCCGCTCGGCACGCTCCCGGACCGATGCGCCCAGCGCATACCCGGTCAGATACAGCTCATTGGTGAGCAACACCCGCGCCCCGCCCTCGGCGGCCCGCCGCGCTGCGGCGGCGAGTGCGTCCAGGCTGGCGGCGGTGGAGGCCGGAACACCACTGGGGCCTTGGTACAGCGCAATACGCAGCGGCGTCATGGGGCCTCTTTTCCAACCGGGGTTTTCAACCGGGAGCGGGCAGAAGATGAGCTTTCGGGCAAGATTTCGTTAAACGCCTTGACGGTACGGCCCGCGATCTCGGCTCGACAAGGCGCCGATGTTGCGCGTAACCGGTCGAATCATTGCGCTTTCCGCCGCCTTTGCGGTGATTCATTGCGCGGGGGCGCATCGGCGCCGCCTCCGAAGCCGAGGTTGACGAAGAGGCGCTTCAGCGCCGAGGTCAGGGCGGCACGCTCATCGGCCGACAAACCGGCCAGCAGCGCCCCCTCCGACTCGGCGAGGGTGCGCCGCATGTCGGCCAGCATCCGCCGGCCGTGGTCGGTGACCTGGAGTACGGCCGTCCGCCCCCGCCCGGCGGGGGTGGAGCGGGCCACTGCCCCCAGCTTCTCCAGTTGCCGGACGGTGGCCTGCATGCTCTGCGCCGTCACTCCGGCCCGGCGGCCCAACTCGCTGTAGGACAAGCCGGGTTCATGGGTGAGATGCCCCAATGCGCCCATGAGCCGGAGCGAGTGCCCCTGCGGGGCGAAGGCCCGGTTGACCTCGTCCTGCGCCATCCGCCCGGCTCCGATCAGCATCAGCGCAAAGGGAGGAGAACTCCCCTCGTCCCCGGCCAAGTCCGTGCCACCCGCTCCCATGTCGTACCGCAGCGCGATCGGCGGGCCCCGTGTCCGGCCCGCCGCACCCGGATGCTAGCGTCCCGCTTGTTTAAGCCGGACTGAAACTGACGGGAGCGGTACGCGCCCATGACCAAGCTCATGCTCAGCCTCCATGTCCTGGCGGCGATCATTCTGATAGGCCCCGCCACGGTCGTCGCCAGCCTCTTCCCGCGCTACGCCCGGCAGGCCCTGGCCCCGGATGCCGACGGTACGGCCATCGTGGCGGTGCGGCTGCTGCACCGCATCACCCGCGTCTATGCCGCCGGTTCCGTCGCGGTCCCCGCCTTCGGGGTGGCCACCGCCCAGCTGATGGGCGACCTGGGCCAGACCTGGCTGATCATCTCGATGGCGCTGACCGCGATCGCGGCGGTGCTGCTGGCGTTCTCGGTGTTCACCCAGGACGCGATCATGGACGCACTGGACGAGCGCGACAACAACCCGGCCGGTGTGGGAGCGGTGGCCGCGAGGCTGTCACGGCTGCCGATGACCACCGGACTCTTTGCATTGACTTGGGTGATTGTGACTGTTTTGATGATCGTTCGCCCTGGGTCGACCACGGGGGCCTGAGCCCGGGCACGATCGGAGGAACCCCACCCATGAGTGAGTGGCAGCTGACCCAGTCCTTCGCCAGTACGTCGGGCGAGGTCCGCTGGGACCGTCTCGGCGAGCCCACCGACCGCCCTCCGGTCGTGCTGCTGCATGGCACGCCCTTCTCCTCGTACGTCTGGCGGGCGGTCGCCCGGTCGCTGGCCCGTGATCACCAGGTGTATGTCTGGGACATGCCGGGCTATGGGGCATCGGCGAAGTTCGACGGCCAGGACGTCTCCCTGGCCGCCCAGGGCCGCGTCTTCACCGAGCTGCTCGCCCACTGGCGGCTCGCCGAACCCCTGGTGGTCGCCCATGACTTCGGCGGTGCGGTGGCGCTGCGCGCGCATCTGCTGCATGGCGCCGCGTACCGGGCGCTGGCCCTGGTCGATCCGGTGGCATTGGCGCCCTGGGGCTCGCCCTTCTTCCGGCTGGTCGGCGAACACTCCGCCGTTTTCGAGCAGTTGCCGCCCGCACTGCATGGTGCGCTGGTGCGTGAGTATGTCGGTTCGGCGAGCCATCGGGGGTTGCACCCCGCGGTGCTGGACCGGCTTGTCGAGCCCTGGCTGGGCGACAGCGGACAGCCCGCGTTCTACCGGCAGATCGCGCAGGCGGACCAGCGGTACACGGATGAGATCCAGGGGCGGTACGGCGAGATCTCGATGCCGGTGCGGGTCTGCTGGGGAACGGACGATGCCTGGATCCCGGTCGAGCGCGGGCGCGAGCTCGTCTCCCGGATTCCGGGCGCATCCTTCGAACCGATCGCCGGCGCGGGGCATTTGGTACAGGAGGATGCGCCTGCGGAGCTCATGGCCGCGCTGGGAGAATTCCTGCGCGCGGTTGACTGAGGGGTGCCACGGCTCATGAACGACAGCACCTATACCGGCAATGCGGGCAGGGACGCCGCACTCGACCGAGGATGGCTCCTCGGGCACTTCAAGGACGCCGGCGATCCTCGCCACAGCGAGGCCGTGGAGATCAAATGGGGCGTTCATCCGCCCGGCGACGAGCGCACCCAGTGGGTGCGGGGCGAGGAACGAACGGCCCTGCTCGTGCTCATCAGCGGCCGCTTCCGCGTCGAGCTCCCCGACCGCAGCGTCCTCCTGACACAGCAGGGCGATTACGTCGTGTGGGGCCACGGAGTCGACCACTCCTGGTTCGCGGAGGAACAGTCGGTGGTGCTGACCGTCCGCTGGCCGTCCGTACCCGGCTACGCGGCGCCCAGCGGCAAAGCACTGGCGTGCGGGGAAGGCGCCTGGTTGGGTGATCGCCATGAAGACCATTGATCTTGAGCCAAATGATGTGCGCCTGGCGGCCGAAGTGCTGCCCGTCCTCCGCCAGCTGCGTCCGCACCTCACGGAGGAGCTCTTCCGCGAGATCTACGCCGAGGGCCACGCACAGGGGCTGCACTTCACGGCGGCCTACGATGAGGACGATGTGTGCATAGGGGTGGCCGGCTGGCGCATGATCGTCAACACCAGCGCAATCCGCCAACTCTATGTCGACGACCTGGTGACAGCCGAGAACTCCCGCTCCAGCGGAGTCGGACATCACCTCCTCTCCTATCTGGAGAGCAAGGCCCGGGAACACGGCTGCCACTCCCTGCACCTGGATTCCGGCACCCATCGCACCCACGCGCACCGCTTCTACCTGCGGGAGCGCCTGGACATCGTCGCCTTCCACTTCGCCAAGGGGCTGGACTGACGGGTCACCGGATGCCGGATTTGACTTCTCCCCCCTCCTGAAGGAGGGGATTCTCACGGCTCGCGCCGTGAGGGTTTCTGCTTCATTGCCGACTGCCCGCCCGGAGTTCTCCGTTGAGGTCTTACACCGGCTCCGCAGACTGTCACCGCCAGCCCGGCGGCCT
>NZ_JBDJPF010000027.1:0-82791 GCF_054957865.1 Streptomyces xingningensis | reverse complement strand
AAGGAACGGACGCTTCCTTCAGACCCTTTTCACAAGGCCCTCCGGGCGCTTCCCTCCGGTATTTCGCGTTTCCAACCTTACCAGAACCGAATTCCCGGCTCCGGCCCCCTGTTGAATCGGGGTCCGTTTCCCGCCTTCCGGCGTGATCACCACTTTAGCGGATTCCCCCCGCGGCTCCAAAATTCGGAACCCGGAACCAAATTCCGGCATGCCGAAATCAATCCCGTTCAAGGGCCGTGCAGTAGTGGATCCCGCCGGTGCGGCGAGAGGTGCGGCCATGGAACTGTTACGGCTCCGTGGCAGCTCGGAGGACACTACGGATCGGCCGGGTCGGTGTCAACCTCGGTTCAGTCAAGGTCGCTGAGGCGCCCGCCCGCGTCTGGCTGGGTCGTCTCGACCCGGCGCAGCAGGCGGGTCAGCAGCTCGCCGAGCTTGCCGCGATCCTCCGCGGAGAGGTCTTGGAGCAGCTCTTCCTCGAAGCTCGAGGCCAGACGCATCGCCTCGATCCATTTGCCGTGGCCGCCTTCCGTAAGTCCGACGATCACGCGCACCCGGTTGCTCTCGTCGCGCTCACGGGTGACAAGGCCCTCCGTGACCATCCTGTCGATGCGGTGGGTCATCGCGGCGGGTGTCAGGCCGAGGCGCTTGGCGAGGTCGCCGGGGCCCAGGTGGTAGGGGTCACCGGCGAGGACCAGGGCCTTGAGGACTTCCCACTCGGCGTTGCTGATGCCGAGCTCGGAGGTCTGGCGGCCATACGCCACGTTCATGCGTCGGCTGAGGCGGCTGAGGGCCGAGGTGACCTTCTCCACTTGTGGGTCGAGGCCTTGGAACTCGCGCTGGTAAGCGGCGATCTGTTCTTCGAGGCTCGGCTCGGCGGAGCCCGGGGTGTCGGCCATGACCTGGAGTATGACATGCCCGTTGACGCTAAAGCCCTTTGATGTGTAGCCTTTAGCTTCGAACTTTACTGTTGAAGTCTTCAGGCCTGGACTGTTGCGGTGGCTGCTCCGCCGGCCCAGGCCGCTCTACGACCTAGGAAGGTGAGTGTGACCACCGCGATGGGCGCGGCGCTGCGCCGGATCCAGTTGGGTAACGCGTTGAGCGCGTTCGGCAACGGCTTCACCGTTCCGTTCCTGTTTATCTATGTGTCTCAGGTGCGGAATCTCGGAGCGAGTACGGCAGGCGTCGTGCTCGCGACGTTCGCTGTGGCTGCGCTTGCCGTGCTGCCGCTCATCGGTCGGGTGATCGATCGGCGGGGTCCGCTGCCCGTTGCCGTCATAGGCACGGTGTCCGCCGCCGTCGGGTCGATGGGTCTCGGTTTCGCCGACAGCCAGTCGCTGGTGGTGGCCGCGGCTGCCGCGTTTGGTGCCGGTATAGCGGTCATCCAGCCGTCGCTGGCGACGATGATCGTCTGGTGCTCGACGCCGAGCACCCGGTCGCGCGCGTTCGCCATGCAGTTCTTCCTCAACAACCTCGGTCTCGGTGTCGGCGGGCTGCTCGGCGGGCAGTTGGTGGACACCTCGGATCCGGCGAGCTTTGTCCGGCTGTTCGCGATCGAATCCGCGATGTTCCTGGTCCTGGGTGCGGCGGTGGCGACGGTTCGGCTGCCCAGAGGGCCGAAGGTGGCGGATGCCGTACCGACCGACGGCGCCGCGAAGGGCGGCTGGCGGACGCTGCTCGCCGACCGGGCGATGGTGCGGCTGTCGGTGCTCGGCTTTGTGATGTTCTTCGCCTGCTATGGGCAGTTCGAGTCGGGGCTCTCCGCGTTCGCGGTGGAGGTCACCCGGATCTCGCCCGCGACTCTGGGCCTGGCTCTCGCGGCGAACACCGCGGCCATAGTGCTGGCACAGTTCGTGGTGCTGAAGTTGGTGGAGCGACGTCGGCGCAGCCGGGTCATCGCGCTCGTCGGGCTGATCTGGACCGTGGCGTGGATCGCGGCGGGGGTCTCGGGGCTCATACCGGGGGCGCATGTGCTGGCGACCACGCTGTTGATCTCGACATACGCCCTCTTTGGCATCGGTGAGTCGATGCTGTCGCCGACGATGGCTCCGCTGGTGGCGGATCTGGCGCCGGCGCGGCTGGTGGGTCAGTACAACTCTGCTTTCGCGCTGGTCAAGCAGCTGGCGCTGGCCGCAGGGCCAGCAGCGGGCGGCCTGATAGCCGGTGCCGGGATGTATGTGGCGTACATAGCGCTGCTGATCGTCTGTTCGCTGGGCATCTCCGTCCTGGCACTGGGGCTGGGTCGTCGGCTGACACCGGCACAGGACAATCCGCTGCGTCATGCGCGCCCGCCGCGGAAGGTGCCGGAGGAGTCGGATGAGCGGGTTCCGGTGACCGTGTGACGTAAGTCGACGTGACGTGAGTCGACCGTCATACGTGCTCCGCCGCCGCGGGCAGAGCGAATTCACACCAGACCGCCTTGCCACCGCCGGGCGTCCGGCGGGAGCCCCAAGAGGACGCGATGGTGGCGACGATCGAGATTCCCCGCCCGGCCTCGTCGCCCGGCTCGGCGCGGCGGCGGCGCGGAAGGTGGTCGTCGCCATCGGTGACCTCGATGATCAGACGCCGGTCGGTACGGCGCAGCCGCAGCCGCATCGGTGGGGTGCCATGCTGCAGCGAATTCGCGACCAGCTCGCTGGCGGCCAGTACGCCCAGGTCGCGCAGGTCGACGGGGAAGCGCCAGCTGGCCAGGACGCCCGAGGCGAAGGCGCGGGCGCGGGGCGCGGCCTCGACTCCGCCGAGCAGTTCCAGTGCCGCGTTGTGGAAGAGCTCTGCGTCATGGCCGGTACGGGCCGGGTGCTGGAGGACCAGAACGGCGACGTCGTCATCATGTTCATCGGTGATGCCCAGGGTGCGGATGAGGCGGTCGCACATGACCTGGGGTGAGCCGGTGGCTCCGGCGAAGGCGCTCTCGAGAGCGGCGACGCCCTCGTCGATGTCCTGGTTGCGCCGCTCGACAAGGCCGTCCGTGTAGAGGACGGCGCAGGAGCCGGGCCCGAGGGGCACCGTGCCGGAGGTGTGCAGCCAGCCACCGGTGCCGAGCGGGGGGCCGGTGGGTTCGGCGGCTCGGTGGACGCTGCCGTCCGGGTCGCGGACCAGGATGGGCAGGTGGCCCGCCGAGGCATAGACCAGACGGCCCTCGTTGGGGTCGTGGACGGCGTAGACGCAGGTGGCGATCTGGGTCGCGTCGATCTCGGCGGCGAGGCCGTCAAGCAGCTGCAGGACCTCGTGCGGTGGCAGATCGAGGCGGGCGTATGCCCGTACGGCCGTGCGGAGCTGGCCCATGACGGCGGCGGCACGCACTCCGCGTCCCATGACATCGCCGATGACCAGGGCGGTGCGGCCTGCGCCGAGGGTGATGACGTCGTACCAGTCGCCGCCGACGGCGGTGTCCTTGCCGCCGGGCTGGTAGGTGGCGGCGACCCGCAGGTCGTCGGGCTGTTCCAGTTCCTGGGGGAGCAGGCTGCGCTGCAGGGTGACGGCGGCCTCGCGCTGGCGGCGCTCGCTGGCGCGCAGTCGCTCGGCGGCCTCGACCTGGTCGGTGACATCGGCGGCGAAGACGAGGACGCCGGGCTGGGTGTCCGCTGTGCCGTCCGTCCCGCCAACCTGGATCGGGGAGCAGGTGAAGGTGTAGTAGCCGTGCCGGGATCGGACCTCCGTCTCCGGCCCGGTGGTGTCGGCCACGGTCACCCGGCGGGACTTGACCGTGCGGGGTTTGCCGCTGCGCAGGACCTGGTCCATGAGCGGGAGCAGCCCGAGTTCCTCGAGCTCGATGAGCGCCTCGCGGGCCGGAGCGCCGGGTGTACGGGGGCCGAAGAGCCCGGCATAGGCGTCGTTGACGTAGGCGATGCGGTGCTCAGGGCCGTAGACCACGGCGACGAGGGCCGGCACCTGGCCGAGGACATGGTGAACGGAAAGCCCGTCGAGGGTCGGGACAGCGGCACCGGGGGGCGGGGTGGTCTCGGCGCGGGCCGCCGGCACTGAGCCGCCCCCGGCCGCCGCGGGCTGTGCGGGTGCGGAGGCGCGGTCGGCGGCGGCGCGCGCCGCTGCTCGGCGCTGTGTTCCGGGGAGCCGGGCGCTCCAGCGGGTGAAGTTCACTGAGGATTACCTCGCGGAGTCGTTCCGGATCAGCTCGGCGACGTGCGGTGGCACAGCCGCGTGCCCGGCTCGGGGCCGCGGTTGGCAGTGCGGGGGCCGGCCCCCGAGGGAGTGCAGCAAACGTCCAAATCCTCATGATCGTTACTCTTCGGAAGTACGAACCCACCCATGGTCACACGACCAGTGTGGCCGACCGGACTGACATCCGTGAGACGTCGGGGCGTCCTTCGAGAGTTCCCGTTCCGGCACCGGTCTGCCGGAAGCGTCAACTCGCCTCCGGATGGCGGCCGGTGCCCGCGGCGAGCTCGAATTCGGCCCGGGGGTTCTCCAGCGAGCCGAGCGAGACGATCTCCCGCTTGAAGAGACCGGCGAGGGTCCATTCGGCGAGGACGCGCGCCTTGCGGTTGAAGGTGGGGATGCGGCTGAGGTGATAGGCGCGGTGCAGGAACCATGCGGGATAACCCTTGAATTTTCTCCCGTAGACATGTGCGACGCCCTTGTGGAGGCCGAGCGAGGCGACGGAGCCGACATAGGCGTGCCGGTACTCCACCAGGGGCTCGCCACGCAGGGTGGCGAGGATATTGCGACCCAGAACGCGCGCCTGGCGCAGGGCGTGCTGCGCATTGGGCGCACATAGCGCACCCTCCTGATCCGCGGTCAGATCGGGGACGGCGGCCGCGTCGCCCGCGGACCAGGCGTGCTCGGTGCCGTCCACCCGGAGCTCCGCGGTGCATCTGAGCCGACCGTGCTCATTGCGCGGCAGATCGGTGGCGGCGAGCACCGGATGGGGCTTGACTCCCGCCGTCCACACCAGGGTGCGAGCCGGGTGGCGCGAGCCGTCGCTGAGCGCCACCACACGGTTTTCACAGGAGTCCAGCCGGGTGTCGAGGCGCACGTCGATATTGCGGCCGCGCAGCTCCCGCACGGTATAGACGCCCAGATCCTCGCCGACCTCGGGGAGGATCCGCGCGGTGGCCTCGACGAGGATGAACTTCAGGTCGTCCGGCTCGAGATTGTGGTAGTAGCGGGAGGCGTAGCGGGCCATGTCCGCCAGCTCGGCCAGGGCCTCCACGCCCGCATAGCCGCCGCCGACGAAGACGAAGGTGAGGGCCGCGGCACGGACCTCGGGGTCACGGGTGGAGGAGGCGATGTCGAGCTGTTCGAGGACGTGGTTGCGCAGGCCGATGGCCTCCTCCACGGTCTTGAAGCCGATGCCGTGGTCGGCGAGGCCGGGGATCGGGAGGGTGCGGGAGACGGAGCCGGGGGCGAGGACCAGCTCGTCGTAGTGGATGTCGAGGGTGCCGGTGCCCTCCTCCTCGGTGGCGAGCGTCTTGATGGTCGCGGTGCGCTTGGCATGGTCGATGGCGGTGGCCTCGCCGACCAGGACCTGGCACTTGCCCAGGGTGCGGCGCAGCGGCACCACCACATGGCGTGGGGAGATGGAGCCGGCGGCGGCCTCGGGCAGGAAGGGCTGGTAGGTCATGTACGGGTCGGGGCTGAGCACCAGGATCTCGGCCTCGCCGCGTCTGAGCTTCCGCTGGAGGTGCAGCGCGGTGTACATCCCGACGTAGCCGCCGCCGACAATCAGGATGCGCGCCGGTTCCTTCTCCGCCGATTCCTTGGCCAAGGGTGCCCCTTCGCTCTGCCGTACTTCGTCCGCCGGCTTACAGCGTCTCTTCCATGACGCACTGCGGGCCGGGGTTTGTCCACAGGCCCGGCGAAATGTATGACCGGTTGCGGAGCTGATCCGTCCTCGGTCCGGATGCCGTTCGTCGCGGCGGGAGCGCAGGTCAGGGGGGATGCACCGGAGTGGTGGGGTGGTGCGGTGGCGACGACGATCGGGGGCGTACTCCAATTGGGGGTGGCCTGTGCGGAGCTTCCCTCTTCTTTCTTGACCTGGGCTCAACTATGTTCGTACTTCGTCGGGGTGCCAGACGCGCGTGCTCCGGCAGTCAGGGCGGGGAGTCTCCGGGGGGAGACGTCATAACCGGGGGAACGTATGCACATTCAGGGCTCTCATTGGTCAACCGCTGTCGCGTCCTCGGATGGCAACGGCGGTCGGAGCACGCCACTACGGGTGGATGCTCAGCGCAATCTGGAACATGTGCTGCGGGCGGCTCGCGAGGTCTTCGGCGAGCTGGGGTACGGGGCGCCGATGGAGGACGTGGCGCGCCGGGCCCGGGTGGGAGTGGGGACGGTCTACCGCCGGTTCCCCAGCAAGGACGTACTGGTCCGGCGGATAGCCGAGGAGGAGACGGCGCGCCTGACCGAGCAGGCGCGGACGGCGCTGGGGCAGGAGGAGGAGCCGTGGTCGGCGCTCTCCCGGTTCCTGCGCACCTCGGTGGCCTCGGGCGCCGGGCGGCTGCTGCCGCCGCAGGTGTTGCGGGTCGGCGTCGAGAACGTCGAGAACGTCGAGAACGAGGCCAAGGAAGCGGCGCCGCAGGCGGCCTCGTCCCTGCCGACGGGCCCACAGGCGCGGGTGCCGCATCAGCGGCAGCCCGCCGTGGCCGGGGGCCAGCTGCATGAGCTGCGCCTGGTCGAGCAGCGGCCGACAGCCGCCGAGGAGCGGGACGGCTCGGGTGCGGTGGCGCTGCTGGAGGTCGTCGGGCGGCTGGTGGATCGTGCCCGGTCGGCGGGTGAGCTGCGCCCGGATGTGACGGTCGCGGATGTGCTGCTGGTGATAGCCACGGCGGCACCGTCGCTGCCGGATGCGGAACAGCAGGCGGCGGCGTCCTCGCGGCTGCTGGACATCCTGCTGGAGGGGCTCCGGTCGCGGCCGGTCGCGTAGTTCGGGTTTCCGCACCCGGTGCGCTCGGAAGAATGCCTCGGAGAATCCCGAGCGTCCGTCCCCGCCTTCCCGTTCGAGTGAGCGCTGTCGCGGGCCCCGTCAACGGCGGCCGCCCGCCCCGGTGTTCCGGTGGGCGAATGAAACCCGGACGAGTGGTTTCGTTCAGGCACCTGTCCTTGGCGCGTGCACCCGTGCGACGCTGACGACGCTGGCCCGGAATTCGGGTGTCTGTCCGGCGTTGTACGGGAGCCTCCGCTATGGGTGTTGACGGGCGGGAAGAACCGCAGGGGAGCGATGGGGCGGACCAGGCGCCCGCACGCCAGGCGCCTGGCATTCCCGCCCAGGGCGGGAGTGGTGACGGCGCGGGCGTGGGCGTTCCGCAGCAGCGCAAGGGTGCCCGGCGCGGTGCCCATGCGCGTACCGACGGCGGCGCCCGTGAGGCGCGGGGCGTGTCCGACGCCGCCGCCGTACCACCGCCGTCCGACGCGGAGTTGATCGCGCGGATCCGTGAGGCGCAGGAGTCCGGGGAGGGCGACGGGCACGACCGGGGCACCGCGGCGTACGAGGAGCTGTACCGCAGGCACGCCGCCCCGGTGGGCGGGTACGCCCGCAGTTGCTGCCGTGATGTGCACACCGCCGAGGACCTCACCCATGAGGTCTTCGCCCGCACCCTGCAGGCGGTGCGCCGGGGCAAGGGGCCGGACACGGCGGTGCGCGCCTATCTGCTGACCACCGTCCGGCATGTCGCGGCGGCCTGGGCGAAGACCGCCCGGCGGGAGCAACTGGTCGAGGATTTCGCGGTCTTCGCGGTGTCGGCGGCGGGCGAATCGACGGCCGAGGAGGGCGGCGCGGCAGCGGAGGGCGCGGACGTGCAGGCCATGCGGCAGGCCGAGGCGTCCCTGGCCGTGCAGGCGTTCCACAGCCTGCCGGAGCGCTGGCAGATGGTGCTGTGGCACACCACCGTCGAGGAGGAGTCGCCGAGCCAGGTGGCGCCGCTGCTCGGTCTGACGGCCAACGCCACGGCGGTGCTGGCGCACCGGGCCCGGGAAGGCCTGAAGCAGGCGTATCTGCAGGCGCATGTGAGCGCTTCGCTGACCGCGGGCGGCAGCTGTGCGCAGTACGCGGACCGGCTGGGCGCCTATGCGCGCGGCGGGTTGCGCATGCGGGCCGAGCGGGGGTTGCGCAAGCACCTGGAGGAGTGCGCGCGGTGCCGCACGGCGGCGCTGGAGCTCGCGGACGTCAACGCACGGCTGCGTGCGGTGCTGCCGGTGGCGATCATCGGCTGGTTCACCGCCGGGGCCTCGGTCAAGGCGGTGGCGGGAGCCGCCGGGCTCGCGGCGGGTGCGGCGGGCGCCGGTTCGGCCGCGGGCTCGGGAGCGGGGGCGAGCTCCGGAGCGGGGGCGGCATCGGGTGCTGGCGCGGGGGGCTCCGGTGCGGGGGGTGCCTCGGGCGGCAGCGCGGCCGCCGAGGGCATGAGCGTCCCGGCGAAGGTCGGCATGGCCGCGGGTGCGGTGCTCGCCGCGAGCGCGGTCATCGCCTATGCGCTGGCGGGCGACTCCCCGGCGCCGCAGCCCAGGAAACCGCAGGCCAAGAGCGCGGTGGCGCCGGCCGCGCCGGCACCCAGGCCCAAACCGAAACCAGCGGCCAAGTCCAAGCCCAAACCCAGGCCCAAACCGAAGCCGGAATCCGTGCCGGTCGCGGTCGCCGCGCCCGCCCCGGAACCAAAGCAGGAAGCGCCCGCGCCGCCTCCGCCGCCGAAGCCCACGCCACCGCCCCAGCCCTCCCCGCCGCCGAAGCCAAAGCCCGCGCCACCCCGGCACCAGGCCGCCAAGCCGCACAAGCCCTCCCCCAGGCCCACCCCACGGCCGCCGCGGCTGCACTCGGCCGTCTACCTGCTCGGTGAGCTGCCGCTCGAGGGCATCGGCGACGGCACCAAGCCGGAGGTGCGCATCACCGACGGCTTCCTGATGTGGCCGCGCCACCAGCTGCGGATCCATCACACGTCCTACAGCCATGGGGTGAGCGCCGGGGCGTCGTCCTCGGTGACCATCGACCTGAACCGTCCATGCACCTCCTTCGACGCCATGGTGGGTGTCGACGACATGACCATGGGGTTCGGGGCGGTGCGGTTCGCCGTCTACGCCGATGGCATCCGGCTGTGGAGCTCGGGAGTGGTGCGGGGCGGGGATCCGGCACTGCCGGTGCATGTGCTGCTGCACGGGCACAAGACTCTCCGGCTGGCCGTGGAGCCCCAGTCGCCTTTCGACGGCATCGCGGTCGTCGACTGGGCGAAGTCACGGATCACTTGCGGCTGAGGAGCGGCGGTGGGCCGGGGTGGTTCTGCCCCGGCCGCGCCCGTTCGGCGATCTCCGGGGATCCCCCGGCGCCGGACGGCCACTTCGCCCGCCGGACGGCCACTTCGCCGACCCGGCATCGGCGGACCGCAGGGAACCGGCCACCCCACCCCGCAGGGCTGGGGGATGTTGATGGATCTCCACGGAGACCTACCGGCCACTCCCGGCCACAGCCCGCCCTACAACGCCGGTCTCGGCACCACCCCGCCCGCGACCGCGCGCTGTCGCGGGGCCGCGGAGCCCGTCCAGCAGGTGCCGCGCCGGGCGAGCAGCCGGCGCAGCCACACCTCCGTCGACACCAGTTCGGCCAGGCCGTCCAGGGGCACCGGCGCGCCCTCGGCGGCCGCGTGCAGGGCGTCGCGCACCACGCGGGCCTCGATCAGCCCCGCGTCGGCCAGCAGCGGCGCGTCGAAGAGCGCCGCCAACGGCCCTATGGACGCGCGCAGTCCGGCCCGTACCGCGGCCGTGTGCGAGGCATGCGAGGTGGCGCCCCAGCCGGGTGGCAGGTCACGGATGCCGGTGCCCGCCAGGACCGCGCGCAGTACGGAGGCGCGCGCCCCCGGTTGCACCCGTAGCGCTTCGGGGAGCGCACGGCAGGCCCGCACCACCTGGTTGTCCAGAAAGGGGGCGTGCAGCCGCTGGCCGCGCACCTCGGCGGCCTGCTCCAGGATGCGGTGGTCCGCGGCGTGCCGGGTGAGCGCGGCGGCGGCGCGCTGCTCGCCGGGGCGCTGTGGCAGGCCGGTCGGCCGTACCGCCGCCGCCTGCAGCCGAACCGATACATCGGCCAGCGCCCCGCCGGTGAGCCAGCGCGCGGCGGGCCCGGGGCGGCACCAGGTGAGGGCCGCCAGCGAGGCATCCACCGCCCCGGCCGCCCCGGCGGTGTGCTCCCCGGCCACGAAACCAGGGGTCAGCAGCCGGGCGGCGGCCCCTTCCAGCCCCTCCCGGTACGACGTACGGGCGAGTCGGCGCGCGGCCCGGTAGACGGTGAAGGGGACGAAGAGCGAGTTCCCGGACGGGCCGTCGGCCCGCGCCAGAGCGGAAACGGGCCGCAGCAGATGACGGCGCCTGCGGTCCATCAACAGGTCGGCCAGGCGCGCGGGATGGGCGTCCAGCACCTGTCGTGCGCCCTGCCCCACGAAGTGGTCCGCGCTGCCCGCCAGCAGCCGCTGCCGGTGGCGTTCCGCGGTGACCAGGGCGGGCGCGGGCTCGTCGGTCAGCGGGCCGGTCTCCACATCGGCGTAGGGGAGCGCCTCCTCGGCCGCCGCGACGACCACATGGTGCAGCCGGGGGTCGGCGGCGATGGCCCGGGCCCGTTCGAGCTCCGAGGCGCCCGCCCGGCCGCTCTCCGCGGCCAGGTCGTTGAAGGTGACCGCGAGCAGCCGCTCGCCCGCGCCGGTGCCGTGCCCGTACGGGGTGCCCGGCACCCCCGGCAGCCCGGCGGCGAGCAGTGCCAGCGTGGCGGAGGCGCTGCCGCCGGAGAGGTCGGCGCCGATGCCGGGCGCCACTCCGCCGCGCGCGGCGCGCCTGAAGGCCGGGCCCATGCCGGGCACCGGGCCGGGGTCGAGCCCGCCCACCCCGTATTCGGGCAGCTGGCGGGGGGCGGCGAGGCGGGCCCGTACCGCCTCGACCAGGGCGTCCCGGACGCCCTCCAGGGCTTGCTGGGCGTCGAGTTGGGGCGCCGCCACGGCGAGCGAGGCCACCGGCTCGTACCCGGTGATGTCCCGCGCGCCGTCGCGCACCACCAGCGCGTGCCCCGGCGGTACGCGCCGCACACCCGCGTATGGGGTGCCGTCGCCCACCGCCTCCGGGGAGTCGGGGCAGGCCAGCAGCGCGGCGAGATGGCCGATGTCCAGCTGTGCCTCGATGAGGTCGGCGAGCGGCAGCGCGGCGGTGGCATAGGCGGTGCCGCCGGCCCAGGCCGCGTGGAAGACGGGCCGGGCGCCCGCGAGGTCACCGGCGATGGTGATCCGGCGGCCGATCTGGGCAACTGCCGTATAGCTGCCGGGCCATGCGGTCAGGTGCCGCAGCGCGCCCCCGCGGGCGGCGAGCAGTCCGGTGCGCAACTGCTCGTCACTGGCGCCGCAGCGGCCGAGGACGGCGATGCGGATGACGATGGCCCCGGCGCCGGACCGGCCGGGGGTCCCGCCGGCGGTGGCCGGGGGAGAGTCGGCCCAGACGACCCGCACCTCATCGGGCCGCCAGTCGCCGACCGCCCACAGCGGATCCGGGTCGCCCCACAGGAGTTGGGCCCCCACGGGCTGCACGGTGGGGCCTGCCGCGTCCTCGGCACGGGGAGCGGTCCCGGCGCAGCTCCACCCCACCAACCAGCGCATCGCCGCCTCCACAGGCTGTGGACAACCAACACGTAGCAGTCATCATGCACAGCGAGACGAACGTTGCGACATCAAACAGGCAACACCCTGATCGCGCCCTGCGCCCCAACTCACCTGAAAGTCGGGCGAAGTGCCGTTCCGTCATGACCCCGTGCGGCACCCATGCTGCCATGAGCACGGCCGGGTGAACCCGGTTCGTACGCACGCGTCGGCCATGTCGGACACGCGTGCCACGACGGGGCGCGGCGATATCCGGCCAAAGTCACCGGGCGCCCGCAGACACCCGGGTCGCAGGCCGCCGGGGAACGCCGCCGGGCGGACGGGGCGTTCGGCGGGCTGCACAACGGCACAGCCCGGGAGGCCCCGGAGGGCCCCCCGGACCGTTCCGCCGCCCGCGGGGAATGAGGCGACGGCTCCCCCAGCCCACTGGATCCGGTGCAGCGGGCCAACCCACGCGACAACCATGGAACCGCCACCGGGATGGCGGGTACAGAGCGCACGGCGGGCGCACGCGCACACACAACCGGAGCACGTGCCCCTCGCTGCACGCACATACGGACCAGAATCTCGCCATCCGGGACAACGCCCCTTAACGGTCGGGATGTGGGGAACTACGCTGGGTTTACGAATGCCCCGCGCCTATGCCGGGGCGGGCGTCGCCATCGCCGAGGGGTGCTCATGTCCAGGGAGCCACGCGGACCGAACGAGAAGCTGGGCACTGTCCTCGCCCTGGCGGGGATCAGCAACGCCGGTCTGGCCCGCCGGGTCAACGACCTCGGTGCGCAGCGGGGATTGACGCTTCGGTACGACAAGACCTCGGTGGCCCGCTGGGTTTCCAAGGGCATGGTCCCGCAGGGCGCCGCGCCCCACCTGATCGCGGCGGCGATAGCGGGCAAGCTCGGCCGTCCGGTCCCGCTGCACGAGATCGGGCTCGCCGACTCCGACCCGGCGCCGGAGGTGGGGCTGGCCTTCCCACGCGATGTCGGCCAGGCGGTGCGGTCGGCGACCGAACTCTACCGGCTGGATGTCGCCGGTCGGCGGGGTGGCGGCGGCATCTGGCAGAGTCTGGCCGGTTCCTTCTCCGTCAGCGCCTATTCCACCCCCGCGTCGCGCTGGCTGATAACCCCCGCCGACAGTTCGGTGGCACGCGAGCCCCAACAGGCCGTCCGGGAGCGCGAGTCGGATGCCGCTCCCGACTGCGGCCAGCCGCAGCGGGTCGGCCACAGTGATGTGGCCAAGCTGCGGGAGGCCGCCGATGACGCCCGCCGCTGGGACTCCAAGTACGGGGGCGGCGACTGGCGTTCGTCCATGGTCCCCGAGTGCCTGCGGGTGGACGCGGCCCCGCTGCTGCTCGGTTCGTACAGCGACGGGGTGGGGCGCGCCCTGTTCGGTGCCACCGCTGAACTCACCCGTCTCGCCGGGTGGATGGCGTTCGACACCGGCCAGCAGGAGGCCGCCCAGCGCTACTACATCCAGGCGCTGCGGCTGGCCCGCGCGGCGGCCGATGTGCCGCTGGGCGGCTATGTGCTGGCCTCGATGAGCCTGCAGGCGACCTACCGCGGGTTCGCGGACGACGGGGTCGACCTGGCGCAGGCCGCCCTGGAGCGCAACCGCGGCCTGGCCACCGCCCGCACCATGAGCTTCTTCCGCCTGGTGGAGGCGCGCGCCCAGGCGAAGGCGGGCGACCAACAGGCCTGCGGGGCCGCGCTCAAGGCCGCCGAGGGCTGGCTGGAGCGGGCCCGGCCGGGCGACGCCGACCCGCCCTGGCTGGACTTCTACACCCAGGAGCGGTTCGCGGCGGATGCCGCCGAGTGCTACCGCGACCTGCGCATGCCCCGGCAGGTCCAGCGCTTCACCGAGCAGGCCCTGGCCCGGCCGACCGAGGAGTTCGTGCGCTCGCACGGGCTGCGGCTGGTGGTCTCGGCGGTGGCCGAGCTGGAGTCCGGCAATCTGGACGCGGCCTGCGCGGCCGGGGCGCGGGCGGTGGAGGTCGCCGGGCGCATCTCCTCGGCCCGTACCACCGAGTACGTACGAGACCTGATGCACCGCCTGGAACCGTACGGGAACGAGCCGCGCGTCGTGGAGTTGCGCGAGCGGGCGCGACCCCTGCTGGTGGTCACTACGGCCTGAACGGCGCCCGTTCCGCTGCCGTTCCCCTTGTGTTCTCCCTGATCCGACGAGGTTTCGGCCCGCTGTCAGTGGCGCACGTCATCATAGGAACCGTAGGTCGGGCACCGCGGGTGGCAGGCCGGCCGGTGCGGGGAGTGTGGGGAGGTGGGCGTCATGGTGGGTTATGACTGCGATGTGCTGGTGATCGGCGGCGGGATCGTGGGCCTGTCGACGGCGTATGCGATCACGCGTGCCGCGCCGGGCACCGCCGTCGTCGTGCTGGAGAAGGAGGGCGGCCCGGCCCGCCACCAGACCGGGCGCAACAGCGGAGTGATCCACAGCGGTATCTACTACCGGCCGGGCTCGCTCAAGGCCCGGTTCGCGGTGCAGGGCGCGGCGGAGATGGTGAAGTTCTGTACGGAGCACGGCCTTCCGCATGAGGTCACCGGCAAGCTGATCGTCGCCACCGAGCCCGCCGAGCTGCCCCGGCTGCACACGCTGGTCCAGCGCGGCCGGGAAAACGGCATCCCGGTGCGGGAGTTGGGGCGCGCCCAGATAGCCGAGTTCGAACCGCACGTCCGGGGCCTCGGCGCCATCCACGTCGGCACCACGGGCATCTGCGACTTCGGCGCGGTCGCCGCCCGGCTGGCCCGCCTGGCCGAGGACGCCGGCGCCTCGGTGCGGTACGACGCCCAGGTGCGCACCATCGGCCGGCGCTCCACCGCGGTCGCGGTGCGTACGGCCGGGGGTGCGGTGCTGCGCGCCCGGGCGCTGGTCAACTGCGCCGGGCTGCACAGCGACCGGGTGGCCCGGCTCGCGGGCGATGAACCGGGCATGCGGATCGTCCCCTTCCGCGGGGAGTACTTCGAGCTGGCCCCCGCGCGCACGGATCTGGTCCGCGGCCTGGTCTACCCGGTCCCCGACCCGGCCTTCCCCTTCCTGGGCGTCCACCTCACCCGGGGCATCGACGGCCAGGTCCACATCGGGCCCAATGCGGTGCCCGCGCTGGCCCGCGAGGGATACACCCCGCGCACCGTGCGCCCCGCCGACCTGGCCGGGACGCTCGGCCATCCCGGCGCCTGGCGGCTGGCCCGCCGCCACTGGCGGTATGGCGTGGCCGAGCTGCGGCGCTCGCTGTCCAAGGCCGCCTTCACGGACGCGGTGCGCAGGCTGTTGCCCGTCACCGCCGACGACCTGATACCCGCCCCGTCCGGAGTCCGCGCCCAGGCGGTGCTGCGGGACGGCACCCTGGTCGACGACTTCCTCTTCGCCCGGTCCCCGCGCATGGTGCACGTCCTCAACGCCCCCTCGCCGGCCGCCACCGCCGCACTGCCGATCGGGCGGGAGGTGGCCCGGCGCGTCCTGGCGGAGCTGAGCTGACGACCGCGCGCATGTCCTGCGCGCATGTCATGTACGGACCGATCCGCTCCTCCGGCCGCCCGTACTATGGAAGAACTGTGCCCGAGAACCACGCCACCACCACCCCAGTCCCCGCCCCGGCCCGCGCCCGCCGCGAACCGATGTTCCCGGACGGCCCCGCACCGGACCCGGCCGGCTCGCACCACGAGCGCCGCATCCGCTCGTTCCAGCCGCGCCGCAGCCGCGTCACACCCGGACAGAGCGAGGCGCTGCGCCGCCTGTGGCCCAAGTGGGGCCTGGACATCGACGGCCTGAGCAAGATCGAACTCGGCGAGCTCTTCGGCGACCGGGCCATGCCCGTCGTGCTGGAGATCGGCTTCGGCATGGGCGAGGCCACCGCGCAGATGGCCGCCGCCGACCCGGACACCGGCATCCTGGCCTGCGACGTCCACACCCCCGGTCAGGGCAATCTGCTCGCCCTCGCCGAGCGGAACGGCCTGACCAACATCCGGGTGGCCAACGGCGACGCGATCATCCTCCTCCGCGAGATGCTCGCCCCCGCCTCGCTGGCCGGCCTGCGCGTCTACTTCCCGGACCCCTGGCCCAAGAAGCGCCACCACAAGCGCCGCCTGATCCAGCCCGAATTCCTGGCCCTCGCCGCCACCCGGCTGGCCCCGGGCGCGCTACTGCACTCCGCCACCGACTGGGAGCCCTACGCCGAGCAGATGCTCGAAGTGCTCACCGCCGACCCGCACTTCGAGAACACCCAGCCCGACGGCGGCTACGCCCCGCGCCCCGGCTTCCGCCCGCTGACCCGCTTCGAGGGCCAGGGCCTGGACAAGGGTCACCTCGTCCACGACCTCCTGTTCCGCCGCACGTAACCCTGCCCCGGATGGCTCCCGGACGACTCCCGAGCCGTCTCCGGACGGCGCCCGAACCGTCTTCGAGCCCGTCCTCGGACCGTCTTCGAGCCGTCCCCGGACCGTCCTCGGGCTAAAACCACCCCCACCGCACTCACCCCCTTCGTTAGGGTCATCGAGTGCATGAGCCCCTGCCCCACCAGCAGCCGATACCCGCGCTCGCCCCCGGGCCCGCGGGCGGCTTCCCCGCCCCGGCCCGCTGGCACTACAAACCGCGCCGTGCCCTCTGGGACAACAAGGCCGTACGCGCCGGCACGCTGATCCTCCTGCTGGCCCTCTGCGGCCTGCTCATCCTCGCCCTGGTCCGCGAACAGACCGGCACCGAAGGCTTCCTGGTCGGCCTCGGCCTCGCCGTCCTGCCCGTGCCCCTCCTGATAACCGCCTTCCGCTGGATGGACCGGGTCGAGCCCAAACCCTGGCGAAACCTGATCTTCGCCTTCGCCTGGGGCGCATGCGCGGCGACCCTGGTCGCCCTCCTCGCCAACGGCTACGCCACCAAGTGGCTCCTCAACACCATCGACGTCGCCCACCGCGAGGACATCAACTCCTGGGGCGCCACCTTTGTCGCCCCTGTGGTCGAGGAGAGCGCCAAGGCCGCCGCCATACTCCTCCTCTACCTCTACCGCCGCCGCGACTTCAACGGCATCGTCGACGGCGTCGTGGTCGCCGGCATCACCGCCACCGGCTTCGCGTTCACCGAGAACATCCTCTACCTGGGCAACGCCTTCGCCTCCGACCAGACCTTCGGCGCCTCCGGTTTCTCCACCACCGCGGCCACCTTCTTCGTCCGCGTCCTGATGTCCCCCTTCGCCCACCCCCTCTTCACCTCCATGACGGGCCTGGGCTTCGGCATAGCCGCCTCCCTCCCCCCGACCCGCCGCACACTCCGCGCCCTCGTACCCCTGGCAGGCCTCCTCACCGCCATGGTCCTGCACGGCGTCTGGAACGGCTCCGCCTCCCTCCCCCTCATCGGCTTCCTCGCCGTCTACGCCCTGTTCATGGTCCCCGTCTTCGGCACCCTCACCTGGCTGACCATCTGGTCCCGCCAGAACGAACTCCGCACCATCCGCACCCATTTGCCCGAATACCAGGCCGCCGGCTGGCTCACCCCACCGGAACCCATCGCCCTCTCCTCCATGCGCGCCCGTGGCATAGCCCGCGACGTGGCCAAGCGAACCGGCGGCACGGCAGCGGCCCGGGCGGTCGCCGAATACATCTCCTTCGCCACCTCGCTGGCCTTCCTGCGGCAGCGCGCATACCGGGGCACGATCGGCCCCGACTTCGAAGCGCGGGAGCGCGAGTTGCTCCACCACCTGTGGCAGCGCAAGCACCTGGCCCAGCCGGCCCTGGCCCGGGCGTCGCTGTCGGTGCCGAGGCCTTTCGGGCCACCACCGGGGGTGTTCGCGGGGGCGGTGCCGGGGCCGGTGGGGTACGGGGTGCCGTGGGTGGGGCGAGGGTAAACCAAGAAGGCCCAGTGGAAACATGCCTGGCCGACTCGCATGAGGTAATGCGCGTGGATTGACCGCCACATACCGACTCTTCACCTCAGTCGGGTGCCCGTCCCCGGTGATCAGTTCATGGAGTCCTGGTTGCGATCGGCAGGGCTCTCGTCCTGTGCCCGACGATCGAGAACGAGTCCCGACTGCCTGCCGACGGGGTGATCGATCCTCACCATGTGGTCATGGAGTTCGCCCCGGCCTCGCCCATCCTCGCAGGTGGCGAGGCGAGGGCTTACCCCTGCTTCCGCACCCAGGACTCCACTCGACGTGACTCCGCGACCGTGCACCGAAACGACATCGGGAGATAGGACACTGGGACCATGCGTGCTGCACCCCCCTCCAGCTCTGACGTCTCAGCCCGGATGAGCCGGCAGACCAATCGTGACACCGGTGCCGAACGGGCCGTGCGGCAGCTTCTCCATGCCTCCGGATACCGCTACCGGATCCACTATCCGGTGCCGGGCATGCGCAGACGGAAGATCGACATCGCCTTCACACGCGCCAGGTTGGCCGTCCTCATCGACGGCTGCTTCTGGCACGGCTGCCCGGAACATGCCACCAGTCCCAGGGCGAACGCTGAATGGTGGCGACAGAAACTCGATCGCAACATCGAGCGGGACCAGGAGACGAACGCACAGCTGCTGTCCGAGGGCTGGATGGTCCTGCGCTTCTGGGAACACGAGTCACCAGAAGCTGTCATGCGTCAAGTGGCCGCGGCTGTCGAGCGGGAGAGGGCAAGCAGGCAGAGGCGGCCTATGAAGGACGAGAGCCGATGAGCAAACTACGATTCGTCGACGTGTGCGCCGGGGCGGGCGGACTGGCATTGGGTTTGGAACAGAGCGGCTTCGAACCCGTACTGCTCCTGGACAAGAAACCCGTGGCTTGCGAAACACTGCGCAGGAACCGTCCGGCGTGGCAGGTTCTGGAAGCGGACCTGCTGGACTTCTCCCCTTCACAACACCAGGAGATCTATGACATCGATCTGCTGTCGGCTGGACTGCCCCGCGTGAAATCCAGCGCGACCGTCACGCGGACCGAGACCGAGTCCGAGCTGCGCCTGCTGGAGGCGACCGTCTACCTGGCCCATGCCGTCCAGCCCGGAGCTCTGGTCATCGAGAACGTACCGGACCTGGTGTGCGCGACCGACTACGAGCCGATACGCGACCTCATACACAAGGAGCTGGATCATCTCGGCTACAAATTCAGATGGTTCGTACTGAACGCAGCCGACTTCGGGGTGCCGCAGGATCGGAAGCAAGGGTTGCTCGTCGCGCTCAAGAAGCAATATTTCGACGCGTTCCGTCCACCGAAGCCGACGGTGCGCGACCATCTGTCCGTGGGTCGAGCCCTGCACCGCTCGATGGCCATGGGCGGTTGGCAGGACGCCGATCGATGGGCAGCCCAGGCCATCAGCGTCGCACCAACCTTGGTGGGCGGGTCGGAAAGGCGAGGAGGCGCTGATCTCGGACCGACAGGGACGAAGAAGGCCTGGGCCCGGATGGGGGTCGATGGTGGCACCGTGGCCGACAACGTTCCCGGTCCGGACTTCGCCTGGGCACCGGCGGCTGGGAGGCACGGGATGGTCAGGATCACGACGGACCAAGCCGCACTCCTGCAGGGCTTCCCGTCCGACTGGGCATTCGCCGGGAAGAAGACGGCCCGCTATCGCCAGATAGGGCATGCCTCCCCACCCCCGGTGGCCAAGGCGCTCGGGCTGGCGATCCGAGCCGCATTGGCAGCGCCCGCACCCCCCGTCGCCGGCTACACTCCAGCCCTATGAGCAGCCCGGGAACGCACGTTCACCTTCCAGAAGACATCCGGATCTTGGACCTCTTCGCAGGTCCTGGTGGACTCGACGTAGCCGCGCATTTCCTGGGCTACAAGAGCATCGGGATCGAGTGGGACCGGAACGCGTGCGAGACGCGCTACGCGGCGGGACTGCCGACGTTTCACGCCGACGTGACCGTCATGCGCGAGAGCCGCTTCGACGAGATCCCGAAATCGGTCGACGTCCTGGCTGGTGGGCCGCCCTGTCAGTCCTTCTCTGTCGCGGGAAACGGCGCGGGACGGCGAGCATTGAACACGGTGAAGGAGTTCATCCGCCGCCTTGTGGACGGGGACGACGAAGCGACGATCGACGAGGAACTGCACGACCTCGGTGACTCGCGTACCGCCCTGGTCCTGGAACCTCTTCGATGGCTCCTCAAAGCGATCGAAACAGAGGGGCGTGATCCGTACGAGGTAATCGTCCTGGAACAGGTGCCTGAGGTCCTGCCTCTGTGGGAAGTCTACGCGGAGCTGCTCAGCGGCGGAGAAGGAAGACTGAAGGGCATCAAGTACGAAGCTGACTACTGGGAGTTGAAGACCGAAGAGTTCGGGGTGCCGCAGACTCGCACACGCGCCGTACTCGTCGCCCGGCGCCCAGGACGTGGGGCCATCGAACCTCTCGAGACAACTCATCTGCCCTTCGACCTGCGTCGAGGGAAGCGCAATCCCGCTCAGGCGGACATGCTCCCGACCGATTCCACGCCTCCCGGGGTCAAGGAGCGCTGGCTCTCCATGGCAAAAGCCCTCGACGCGGCGAGCGAGCTGGAGAACTCACGCGTGGACGTGTCCCGGCTCCGGACGGGAGGCAAGACGGAGTTCTTCGTCGTCTCGAACTACGGCTCCGGGGGCGACCCGAAGAAGCGAGGTCGGCGTCTGTCGTCCGAACCCGCCTTCACGGTCACTGGGAAGATTTCCCGGAACAAGGTGTACAAGACCGATGCGGACCACAAGGCCGACAAGCACGACCGCTTCGACATCCAGGAGTCCGGGGTGCTCCAGACCTTCCCGCACAACTACCCCTGGTCGGGAAACGACCAGGCGCAGCAAGTAGGAAACGCAGTACCACCCCGGCTCGGTATGCACGTGCTGAGCAGGGCACTGCGCGGGGATGCCCCCTCGGACGACGAGTTGACGGCCGCGGCCACGTGGCCGAGTGTGCCACCGGCCGAGGCCGCCAGGATGCGCGCCATCGGGTGCGGCGATCAGAGCCAATGTCCTCCCGACTCGCACAAAGTCACTCGCTCTCGTCGGAAGTCCGACCTCTGACCGGTGCGTCCGCGAACAGTTCCTCGAAGTGGGTGACCAGTCTCCGAACCGCCTCCTCCGGGACACGCTCTTCTTCCGGGCCTTCGGGAAGGCTGTTCCGGGGGGACGGGAGGGCTGATTCGGCCCCCGTGATCCAGTCTCGCAGAGGCTCTCCATCCCGCCCCACGTCCGGAGCGATGACGTCGTACATCAGCGTCGCCCCAGCGGCGTTGACCGCGGATGTCAGGGCGTTGACCTCGCGACCAGTACGCACGACCCCTTTCTCCATGAGTCTGACGAGGGCAAGAGCGGTTGGGCGATGGTCGATGACGTCCAGCCGAAGCGCGGAGTTGAGCATGTCCTGATTGCCGCAGGCCACGACGACGGGTTGATAGTCCGAGCCGTCGCGGAAGAGCTCGGCCGCCCACCAGAGTCGGGCGAACGACTGCTTGTAGTGCGAGCCGACGAACTTCTCCCGGGCCACTCGTCCTCGCGAGCCGTCCGCCTTCGGTTCGGGCAAGTGCCGCCAGACGACATAGTCCGGGGCCACTCCGAGGGCCATGTACGACCAGAGCCCTTTCTCGGCCGCTTCCCGGCGAGTCAAGCGAAGGCGCTCGTGCAGACGAGGCGCCAGCCACGCGTCTGCTGCCGTGGGGCGCTCGTCCCGGAATTTGATCAGAGCATCGTCGATCAGGTCTCGTATCCGATCCAGCCGCAGTCGCGCATCGTCGCCGGGCAGTTCCTCGGCCACTTTGTTCAGCGCGATGGAAGGGACGTCCTCGCGTCCCTCGAGCAGTCCTGCGGAGATGTACTCGGCAGCCTGCACATCGGAGATCAGAGCAAGCCGTTCCGGCAGGTGCTCGGGGCGGGAAGTCACGCGTGGGTCTCCTGGTCGAGTCGTTCAATGTCGCGGACAGTGCCGGCCAACGCCTTGGGGACCTCGGCACGACGGGCGGCGGCGTACTGGATGCGCGGTTGCAGATCCGCCCAACTCCCCTCGCCGGTACGTCGAAGGTGCACCTCGCGGAGTGCGTCCCCCACCGACCGCCCAGGAACGATGTCCGGGAGCATCTCGCGGAGCACCGCACCTCGCCAGTCGGGCGGGAGGAGCGGCGTCCCGTCCTCCTCGATCTCCAGATCACCGATCGCGGTGTGAAACACAGCAGTCCACACATCGGCGCACATCTGGGCCAACAACATCTCCCCCACGACGCTCTCCACCTTCGAGCCCTGGCCTTCCACGAGCGCTACGAGGCCCTCGAAATCCGAGTTCAGGCGGACAGCGGGCATCCGCCCCGCGGTGTCCACGATCCAGGGGGCGTCCCGGAAGCTCCGCAACCATTCAGCGCCACGGGCGAAACTGACCGTGCTGACATCGAGTTGGCGATCTCTGAGCGGGGCGTCGGCCGTCACATCGATCAACCATTCCTGTTCGGTGGAAGCGATGATCCGACCTGCTACCCCTCCGACTGTGGCCACCACGTGCACGGCAAGAGACGCACGGTCCAGGTGGTCGTCACGGTCGAGCTCGATCTCCCCAGTCCATTCCCTACCGCTCTCGGCACTGGGCACCAACCGTGCAACAGTGCGCGCATTGGTGGCCCCCTCCGTCAGAACGGCTACAACCGTCACGTCCGACCAGTGCCCCTTCGTTTCGATGTCACGAGTGGGTACGGAAGCCGCCAAGGCGATCCGTGCAGTTTGCCAGTCGGTGCGCTCGGCCCTACCAAGCGCCACAACCTGCTCGACAACCGAGTATCCCGTCGTGTCCAAGTGCTCTCGGGTGCCGTCGGGACCACGCAGCTTCACGGCCGTGACCCGCGCTGTCACCGCACCGGCAGGCCGAGGGTACGGGTAGACCCTCACGCCATGTCTCCTTTGCTCTCCTGCAGATCGACGACGAGACCGGTCAGTGCGGCTCGCACCGGGTGTGTGGACACATCGGTGATGCCTCGAAAGACGGCACGGCGAGCCCCCGGCGGGAAATGCAGTACACCATCGTGCAGTTCACAGTTGCTGACAGGGATGAGCTCGGCCCACTGGACCACTGGACGAGGGCCGGAGCGAACCTCCAGTTTGGCGACGGGGCTCATACGCCACGACTCCTCCCCAGGCGACACCTTGACCTCGGCGGTGATCTGCCACTCGCCGGAGGGCCCGATCACGGCCTCCAACTCGTCCAGCTTCGGAGGCGTCACCGTCCCGCTGACCTTGCCGGCACGCTTGCCCGAGATCTTGAGACGCTTGCTCACCTTGCTCGTACCGCTCGACTTCTTCTCCTTCGGGAGTGCCACAAGTCCGTGAACGGCCTTATTGGTCTCACGCGTCAACACTGTAATTCGCCGATGGGCCGAGGGCGAGTAGCGCATTCTCAACTCCTCGGTCTGGGCCCACTTGTTGTGTTCCGGTGGCTCGGAAAAACGCAGAAACTCCTCGGCCTCAGCCGCGAACGGCACGTCATCACCTGCCGCCCGGCCCGCGAGCAGGACCGCCTGGAACGGGTTGGTCCCCACAGGAAGGCTGGGCACCGTGCTGGTCTTGACCGTCATGCGATTGCCGCGCATCGCGGTCACCTGGTTGATCCTGCCATCGGCGTCGGTGGCCTCGGTGACGAGGAGAACTGCCCGGTGCTCGCCAGCAGTGCCGGAAAGGCCATCCTTCGCGGGGACCTTCAACGAAACGGTGGTGAGCGCTACCTGGCCTGCCTCGGTAAGGCGATCCACCGTGGCACCGCTCAGGAAGGCCTGAAGAGCACGTGTGCGCGCGGGTTGATGCACTTGTGGATCGACCCGCTCCTCCTCCAGGTATTCCACACCATTGCGCAGCGTCCGCACCGATACCTCGAGCAATGGTCGGCGGTCGCCTCCCGCTGTCATCGCGGCCCAGAAGTTACGACCGAGTGCACGGACCAACCTCTGGTGCATGCGCTCCAGACTGTCCTCGTCGTCGCCCGCGTCTCCTTCCTGGTCCTGCCCGGTCTCGGCGAGGCTGGCGACATCATGTGCTCCGACGATCAGGAAGGATGTGCCAGGCTCATCGCTCTCGCGAGTGAGGTGCAAGTTCTCGACCGTGTCTTCATCAGCCCACCAGGAGCGGACAACCTCCGCGTTGGCCGCCTCCGCATCCGGCCGACCCAGCCAAGCGGGACCGGCAAATCTCTTTCCGTCCACCTCTCGCCAGGGCAGGTCGAGACGTCCGATCAGCCGCCGCCGGGTGTGTCCCTCGTGCGGCTCGGAAAGCGTGGAGTTGATGAGGACGAGCCCCAGGCGACTGGCCGCCCAGAGCGTGGCCTTGCCAAGACCGTATGAACCACCGGCCGCAACATCCGATTTGCGACTGTCGAGTTGGCGTCGTACCACGGCGGCGAATCGGCCGTCCTCGTAGTCGTCTCCGGTCAGCCCGTTGGCGTTGTAGTCGTCGACACGAAGCAGCACCAACCGATCCCGCTCGAGCATCTCCTGCAGGCCGGCGCTGATGACACGTCCGACCTTCTGGTCCTGCGCAGCAGCCGCCTCGTAGTGCGGGTGCAGATCGCCCCAGCGGATCGCGGTACGGAACCGGGCCAGAGCGTCGCCGGACAGTTCATTCAGGGTGTAACGCACCTCGACCGGGCGGTCGTTCCTATGGTCACGCTCGTCCAGGCTGTTCTGGGTCGCCTCACGGGCCAGGACCTCCAGATCGGCCTCGAAGGCGAAGGCCGCCGCGTTACCGAACTCGCGCCCACCGTCGTCATGGGCAGGACGGTGGTACCAGACGGCCGGCGTCTTTGCGGTTTCGACCTGCCCAACCACGGAAGCCCGCCCTGATTCTTCCTCGACTCCAAGTACCTCACGCATCCTGACCAGAAGGTCAGGATGCGGTACAGAGCGGTCGTCGAGCCAGGCTTCGACGGGCGCTCGCGTCACTCCCAGGCGGCGCGCCAGTTCGCCCACGTCCACCCCACTTGCCTGCATCCGCTCGGCCAACCACCGACCGAATTCCGTCCCATTCGAGGCCAACGTTCCCTCTTTCCCGTCGGATCTGCTCTCTGTCTCCGGCGTACGAACACTGCTGCTCAGCTGCGACCCACCGGCCCCCGTTTCCTCCCGTCCCTCCGGATCCCTGCGAAGTACGGCCCGCTCAGCGACCTCTTGAGCGATCTTTCGAGCGGCCCTCATACGTCGACGTCCCGTGCCGGAATCATCGGGCTCCAGGCCCATCAGGATCCTCAGATCCTTCAGTGCACGCTTCTCGATCTGCCGAATACGTTCACGCGTCACCCCGATTCGCTTACCGATTTCGTCCAGCGTCCAGGATGCTCCGTCGACGAACCCATATCTCAGCAGAAGGATATTTCGATCTCTCTCTGTGAACGCACACGCATCGAACAGCTGGAATAGTTCCTCGCGCTCGAATTCTGCCCACAGCGCATGTTCCGGACCCGGCACCGGACGAAACTTATCGACAACCAATTCTCCGAGAGTCACATTCTCGGCAACGGGCTGCTCGAGCGACAGAACGGCCCGACGACCAAGACGCCGGCACTCCATGACCCTCGCCGGGCTGAGTCCGCACGCCAGGGAGAGGTCATCCACAGTGGGCTTTCTGCCCTGACCGAGAAACCACCGCTCCCTCCTCCGCACCTTCTCCACATCGTCCCATATATGAACAGGGAGCCGAATCATTGACCCTTCATTAGCCACGGCTCGGGTGATGTGTTGCCGAATCCACCAGGTGGCATAGGTGGAGAATTTATACCCCATGGAAACGTCGAACTTCTCCACAGCGCGAATGACCCCGATCATGCCGTGCTGCGCAAGATCCTCATACATGGGGCTGTCTGCCCTGCGCCCCAAACCATGCAGGAACTTGTGCACGAGTCGCTGATTATGGATGACCATCGCGGATAGAGCACTGAACGCCTCGCTGTCTCGCGAAAGCGTTGCCACGTAGTCATCCGGCAACTGCTCCGACAGCGTTCTGCCACCCCGGAACAAGAGACAGAGCCCCACTTCCTCCTCGGCACTCAGCAGGTACCGGGCCGGATTCGTTCGCCTCCGGTCGGACTGGAGCAGATCCCGAGCGGTATGACGAGCTGCGTCCATGTCGTCGATACGCACCGCTCCTCGGTGGGACTCCATGTCCGGGAATCCCTCTTCCCCCTCAAGGAAATCCGAGTCGTCAAGAACTTCGTCGGGGCCAGCCTCGCCGTCGAAACCCACACTCTGCGCGACGTCCGACTCCCCTTCGACGTGCTCGTCTCCCACCTCCGCCGCAACCACGGCCTCGTACAGGGCTTGGGCCTCCTCCGCGTCGAGGCGTGCAGCCCTCATCACCTGCCCCAGGGCCGTGCGGCGTTCCAGCCCTTCAGCCGTGAACCGACGTATGAGGCCGACGAGCAGACCCCATCCGACTTCGTTCATCCGCCCGTTGGGGGCATCAACCCGTTCCGTGCTCACCACGCCCCCACACACCCACGTTCTGCCTCTGCCTTTGTCCCCTTGTAGTCCATCACTCATCGGGCCGTCGCTGCCAGCACTTCCTCAACAAGGCCCGCGTCCTGACGGCCCGTCGCTCGGTACCTTAGAGAGGTGTTGGCGTGACCATGGGGAGAGTTGATGCGGATCATTCCGAGCGAGATCTCGAGCAGCACCAAGAGCCAGGCCGAGCGCAGCGTGTTCGCGGCGCTCAAGGCGATCCCCGATGACCAGAGCGTCGCGCTGCACACGGTTCATCTCCCCAAGCACCACAAGAAGCGTGTCGGCGAGATCGACTTCGTCGTCATCATGCCCGACATCCTGCTCTTCATCGAGGTCAAGGGTGGTCGGGTCAGTCAACGCGACGGGAAGTGGTACTACGGCCCGCCCGGCCGCGAGGACGGCCCGAAGGAGAGCCCTTTCGCGCAGGTCAACGGTGGCATGCACGAGTTCGAACGGGAGATCGGTGCCCTGGTCGGCAACTTGAGAGATCACGGCGTCCCTGGTGGATACCTCGTGATCACCACGGACGTCGACATCCCACGCATGACCGAGTACGAGCGCCAGCAGTACCTGGGCGCCACTGCGTACGACGGCGGACGCGGTCTTGCGCAGGGCATCGAACGAGCCACTCGTTTCTGGCTGTCGCAGAACGGATGGGCCCGCACCCCCGTTTCCGCCTCCCTGCGCAAGCAGATGCTCGAGGCCATCCGCCCCGATTTCGACCTCGTACCCAATCTGCAGTCTCGGCTGGCGCACCTGGATGTCACCTTCGAACGACTCACCAAGGAGCAGATGGACAGACTCGATGAGCTGGAGTCCCACCCACGCCTCATCTGGACCGGTGGCGCAGGAACAGGTAAGACGTTCCTCGCCGCCGAGGCGGCTCGCCGCAAGTCCGCCACCGGCAGAGTTCTGTTCACATGTGCGAGCACGACGCTGGCTGCCCATATGGCCCGGATTCTCACCGGCGACGCGATCACAGTCCTGCCGTTCGACCGCCTGGACGAGGTTCGAGACCGCACCTTCGACCAACTGATCGTCGACGAGGCCCAGGACCTGATGACCTTTGCGAGTCTCGACACCCTGGAGAAGCTGGTCTCGGGTGGTCTCGGCGAAGGTCGATGGATCTTCATGCTCGACCAGAACAATCAGGTACTGGCCCAGGAGGCCTACGATCCGGGCGCCTGGGAGTATCTGCATTCTCTGGGCTTCCCGTACGGGCCTTTGAAGCGCAACTGCCGCAACACTGTGCCGATCGTCAACCAGGTCCGCCTCTACACGGGCGCCAACCTGGGCATCGCCTCCGCAGGTGAGGGTGAGCCGGTCCGTTTCGTCGACGTGCACGACGCGCAGGAGGAGGCCAACGCTGTTGACGCCTACGTGAACCAACTCGTGCGGGAGGATGTCTCGCTGCGGGACATCACTCTGCTGTCCGCTACCGGGGACCGGGAAACGAGCTCGGCCCGTCTGTCGCAGCGAGCCCCGAAGATCGAGCGGTTCGTCGATGTAGTCGGGACCGACCGCACGAAGCACCGTCTCACCTGGTCGTCCGTCTCCGACTTCAAGGGCCACGAGAACCATGTCGTCTGTCTGATAGACCTCGAACCCGAGCACCTCTCGGGCCGTCTCGACGCGCTCTACGTCGCTTGGACCAGGGCCCGCGCACAACTGTGGGTGGCTTGTCGTCCCGGCACCCACCAGAAGCTGAAGGACCTGAGTATGGCCGTACTGACGCGGGAGGGTCTCCGGTGAACGACTCCCGATCACGGCTCTCCGGTCACCGCGTTGATTTCGTGAGGTACCTCCGTCAACAGTTGGTCGGCCCGGCTGGCGCCGAGGACGAGACGCTCGTCGACCCGCCTGACCGGCGCTACCTGATGGGCACGTTGTACCCGCGCGGAGCTTCCTTGCTGAAGCATTCGCAGGAGGACGGCGAACAGGATTTCACCGAGACAGCGGCTGGAAACGGCGAGGAGGACAGTTTTGCCGACGATCCGGTGGCCGAGGCGAACGCATGGCTTCCTTCATCGCTCGGCTTCTCCTTCTTCACCAACGCTCGTGAACTTGAGGTGACTTGTGAGGCATCCCGCTACCTGACATCCCGCGATGGCGGGCGTCGCAGCTGGCAAAGGCAACCGCGGCTCTCCACAACGAAGACCGTCACTGTGGAACCGGCGAATCCGATCACCGTTCTGGATGGTCACGGTCGTCTCCATGTCCGGTGGCGGCCTTTTGGCGCCGGACATCTCGTCACGTGCGTACTGGCGAACGCGCACGACGAGGAGGAGAGCACGCACAAGGACCGCGATCTGATGCTCTTCCAGGCCGAACTTCAGGCGACGACACTCGGAGGCACGATCCTCGAATATCCGAGCACTCGTCTCAACAGCCGCGACGAGGAGGAGCAGGAACTCCGCGTTCAGTACCGGCACATCGTGACCAGAGCCGTGGGACACGGATGTGCCGTCGAGTGGGACGACGAATCCGACCAGGTCACCACCGTGCGAGCACAGGTCATGCCTCAGCAGGTGGTCGAGCGCATCAAACCCGACGGGCCCAAGGATCTGCCCGTACTCAACCTTGCGTACCTTTCCCGCCCCGAACTCGACGTTGACGGCCTCAGGGCCGGACTGAATTCCTTCGTCCTGGGCTATCGCAAGTGGTTCGAAGCCCAGCAGTCCGAGGCGAAGTCCTTGCGACAATGGGCCGCGAAACCCGCCGCATGCATCCTCAGCCGCATCAAGACCGCACTCGACCGCATGACGTCGGGGGTGGAAGCCCTCATCGCATCAACCCCCTCGGGAGCCAAGGCACGTGAGGCCTTTCGCCTGGCCAATCGAGCCATGGCGCTCCAGATGCTCCACAGCCGCCCGGAACTGGCGGGCAGCCGCCGCCGCAGGAACAGCGAAACACTCGAACTGTCCGAGCCTGATGGTGACTACGCGTGGCATCCGTTCCAACTCGCGTACTTCCTGCTCGTGGTCGAGGGCCTGATGAACCCCGAGCACGAGGACCGTAAGACGGTCGACCTCATCTGGTTCCCCACAGGAGGAGGAAAGACGGAGGCATACCTCCTCACCGCCTCCTTCGAGATCCTTTGGCGCCGGCTGCAGTTCGGTGCGGCCGGGGGCGGCACGGCCGTCTTGAGCCGATACACGCTGAGTCTGCTCACCACACAGCAGTTCCAGCGCACGGCGACGGCCATCTGTGCCCTGGAGTACATCAGGAAGGGACACGACGGGCCGATACCCCACGATCTGGGACAGGAGCCCATCTCCATCGGACTCTGGGTGGGCCAGGAAACCACACCGAACAAGATCTCCATGGCGCAGGATGAGCTCGGCGTCCTGAAGCAGATGAACGAACCCGATGATCGCTTCCTGCTTGAGCGCTGCCCTTGGTGCGGCACCGAGATCGTCCCGAAACGACATGGGAAGGACCGGGACTTCGGCATCCGGGCGGACGGCGTCACCACCTCGTTCTTCTGTCCGCGCGACACCTGTGTCTTCCACGAGTGGCTTCCGGTGTCCGTCGTGGACGAACAGATCTACAAAGAACCCCCGACCTTCGTGCTCGGCACCGTGGACAAATTCGCACGGCTGGCGTGGGAGCCTGAGGCCGGGAACCTCTTCGGCAGAAACGGCAAGCGTGCGCCCTCGCTGGTGATTCAGGACGAGTTGCACCTGCTGGCCGGCCCATTGGGAACAACGGTCGGCCTGTACGAATCGGCCATCCTCGAGCTGTGCGCCTGGGGCGGCACCTCACCGAAGGTCATCGCATCGACGGCGACAATCCGACGCTCACAGGACCAGATCTGCAGCCTCTACGGTCGCCCCGCACAGCTCTTTCCCCCCGCGGGGATCAAAGCCGGTCACTCCTACTTCGCCTCTCCCGACAAGGACAAGCCTGGACGCCTGTACGTGGGCGTCATGGCACAGGGACACACCGCCTCGACCTCGACCGTTCACGTGGGTGCCGCCGCTTTGCAGGCCCCGAAGGAAATCAGTGATGACGACGCCCTCCGCGACGCGTACTGGACTGTGGTCGCATATCACAACAGCCTGCGGGAACTCGGGCGAACCGTCACGATCGCGAGAGACGACATCCCCGCGCGGCTCGAGCATCTGACGAAGGACGACAACCTGCGGCGCAAGCTGAACGACGACTCGGTGGTCGAACTCACCAGCAACATCCCACGCACAGCCCAACCACGACTCCTCGAACGCCTGGGCAAGAACTTCAAGGAACGCGACAGCGTCTCCTTCCTCGCCACGACCAACATGCTCTCCGTGGGTGTCGACGTCCCGCGGCTCGGCTTCATGCTCATGAACGGGCAGCCCAAGACGACATCGGAATACATCCAGGCCACCAGCCGCGTCGGCCGTCGGCATGTACCGGGGTTGATCGTCACGCTGTTCCGCTCGACCAAACCGCGCGACCGGTCCCATTACGAGTCGTTCGGTGTCTACCACCGCTCGCTCTATCGGCACGTCGAACCAACCAGCGTCACACCATGGTCCATGCCCTCTCGCAACCGAGCCCTGCACGCCGTGCTCACCATCCTGGTCCGACATGGAATCGGCCTGAACGCGGAGAACAAGGCCAGGGACATCCTCGATCACACGGCCGAAGTCGCCCGGATCCGTGACCTCGTGGTGGCTCACGTGCGGCGGGCCGATCCGGACGAGGTCGAAGCCGCGACCAAACAGTTGGACTCGCTGATCGCAGCCTGGCAACAGGAGGCCGCGACCGCACGTGCCGACGGCACCCCTCTCTACTACCAGCCTCAAGGACGGAAGTACTTTGCGCTCCTCACCGACTTCGGCAACCAAGGCGGCCTGTGGGAGACGCCCCAATCGATGCGCAACGTCGACCGTGAGTGCCTCGTCCACGTGAAAGGAACGTGAGAGCAGTGAAGGACATCCGCCGCAAAGTCCGCAGAGCACAGACCATCGTCCCCTTCGGCGTCGGCGGGATCATCGATCTCCGAGGCGAATCATTCGTAGCCGCCGATACCCGGGGTTGGGGGGCGAGTGCCGAGCCGGTGGAATCGCCAAGGCTTGCAGCAAAGTTGAGGGTTGCTGGGTTCCGCTCAGCTCCTGTCATCCCGTCCGGAAAGGCTGCATACGCGACCCGCATCGGACCCTCGTACGTACGATTCCCCAAATGGCTTTTCTGCCCTCAGTGCAGAGAAATGCGGCTATGGGACCCGGATCATGAGGTACGGGACAAGCAACCGACCTGCGCGCGTTGCCCGGGAAGGCCTCAACTGGCCCCGATGCGCTTCATCCGGGTATGCAGGGCAGGCCATATGGCGGACATCAACTGGCATCTATGGGCCCATTCCAAGAGCGAAGGACATGATCAGCGGCAATGCCAGGCCCGGCGGCTTCGGTTCGTCGCCAGCCCTGAATCCTCCGGGTTGGAAGCCCTGCGCGTCGTCTGTGCCGTCTGCCGAGCCGGACGCAGCCTGGCGGGCATCAGCCAGAAGAACATCCTCAAACAGACAGGCATGCGGTGTCCCGGAACCCACCCCTGGCAGCCCGAGACCGAAGAGGCGGATCCCTGCGAGGAAACTTCACATGCAGTACAGCGCGGCGCCTCCAACGTGTATTTCCCGATCACGCACTCGGCACTCGACATCCCCGCACCTGCGGGAATTTCCGAGGACGACGAAATGTCCCAGAAGGTCGTCGACCACCATTTGTGGCCATACTTCAACAGTGCGGACGGCGGCCCGAGTTCCGATGTCCTCAGATCCATGATCGCCGATCAGTGCAAGGCCTCTGAAGAGTTCGTGGAAAATCTGCGACGTCGCCATACAGACGAAGCTGCATCAATGCCGTCCACGGCCGACTCGGACGACGACCTCAGCATCGCCGAGTGGGCGGCCTTTTCCGACTCAGGCTCCGTGGCCAATTCAAAGACGTTCTCCGTGCGTCGGACCTATCTCGGGATCCGCCATGACGCCCCTGAGTCCATGCATCGGCTGGCTGCCCGCATTTCGGGTATCGTCATCGCGGACCGGGTGCGCGAGGTACGCGCGCTCGAAGGATTCACCCGATACGAGCCCGGCTCAGGCGACGACGAAGAGGATGAAGGCGGCCGTGTCGTTTCGGTCAACAAACAGGGTCGGACCGGATGGCTGCCCGCTATAGAGACATACGGCGAGGGAATCTTCATCGCGGTGGACGAGGAACGTCTGAGAGCGTGGGAGAAATTTCCGTCGGTACACGAATGGACACGACGCATCGAGCGTAATATGGACGCTTCTTTCAAGGCCGACCGCCTCAGCGGGAAAACGGGTTCGACGCTCCTCCCACGATTCGTGATGCTGCACACCTTGGCCCACCACTTCATCCGCCAACTCTCGTACGACTGTGGTTACAATGCAGCCTCACTACGGGAACGCGTTTATGCCCGAAGTCACTACCCGGACAGAGATCTTCCGCCCCAGGCCGGCGTGTTCATCTACACAGCTGCCGGGGATGCAGAAGGGACACTGGGTGGACTCGTTCGCCAGGGGCAACCACCAAACCTTGCGGAGACTTTGATCCGGCTGCTCGAATCGGCACTGTGGTGCTCACAGGACCCTCTGTGCGCCGACTCGACCGGTAGGTCTCTGGCAAACCTCAACCGTGCCGCCTGCCACGCGTGCACGCTCCTTCCCGAGACATGCTGCGAGATCGACAACTCCTTGTTGGACAGGACACTGTTGATCGGTGACGGCGAGGTCCCGGGATTCTTCAGGGGAGTAGTCCAGGCTGCGCTCGAGGAGTCGGCCGGTGCCGTCGATCTGCCATGAAGATCCCTTCCCTCCTCGACCTCGAGATCGAGCAGCAGGCTGTCATCGATCTTCCGTTCCACGGAAGTCACGTCATCACCGGAGAACCTGGCGCCGGAAAGACCGTGATGGCCGTCTACCGAGCCTGGGCACTGGCGACCATTGGTCGCCATGCCACCCTCTTCACGCGCTCCAATCTGATGCACCAGTACCTCGCACAAATGGCACCGCACCTGACGGAAGCTCTCAACGTCACCACCTACCATCGGTGGATCAGGGATTTCTGGCGCCGGAATTTTCGGACCGGTCCGCCGCAGGTCGACGAAGAAGGCTGGTGCTACGACTGGATCGAGATGCAGCGGGCGTGCATCCTCCAAAGGGTCGAGTCAACTGCACATCTGGTGATCGACGAGGGTCAGAACCTGCCAGTAGGCTTCTATCAGTTATGCCGAATCCTCGGCGTTGACGTCACCGTATGCGCAGACGAGAACCAGCGGATCGACAACGATCAGAGCACCGTGTCCGAGATATGTCGAGCCCTCGGCACGCGGTCCGACCCGATCGTGCTCCGCGAGAACCATCGAAGCAATCGGCAGATCTCGATGCTGGCGAACGAGTTTCGTATGGAGGCCAGGGGTGAGGCTCCCTTGCCGACACGCGTCGGCCATACGCCCACTGTCCTGAAAGTTCCCTCTCTGGAGTTTTTCCTCGCTGGAATTTCCCAATACTTCAACGCGCATCCAGAGCGGAGTATCGGAATCATCTGCAGGTCGACCCAGTTGCTGCGGAACATCCAGAGCGAACTCACGAACCTCAAGCTCGCAAAGTACACGCAGGCCTATGTGCACGACGATCGCTACCGAAACATTGTCGACTTCTCAACGCGGCCCATCCGGCTTGTGAGCACGGTCAGCATGAAGGGCTTGGAGTTCGACAGCGTCTTCGTGCCGGACCTGGACGCATACACAGAGGATCCGACCAGTGTTGAGGCACGTCTTCGCTTCTTCGTGCTGTGCACTCGTGCCCGCGAGGATCTGCACTTCGCTCACCGCGGCCCCCAAGAGCCCGCCATCTTGTCGAGTATCCCGAAATCCTTGCTGGCCCGACACACCGGTTGATCCTGCAGTGCAGTCGTTGGGCTCGGACCGCGGCGGCCATGGTGTGGTTGTCGCCCCGTCAGCGAGTCCTTGCGACATGGGTCGCGGCTTGGATGAGTTCCTGGTCAACGGGGTTTTTTGCAAGGTCATCCGGCTCTGCGCTCGTAAGCCTCGGACGGCATGAGGCGCTATGCGCATCGCTCCATGGTGTTCAATCGTTCAGGTCGCCAAGGGAACCTGCCCTGACTTTTCCAAGCAGCGCCTCCAACTTGACGCGACTCGTACCGAGGACAACACTCGGTGCATCACTTTCACGTATCGCAAGACCATCAGACTCAACTCCGGCTATCTCAAGGCACTCAGCGCCACTGCTCGAGAATGTAGATTTCTGCCATCTGTAACGTGTGGTCATGCTGATGAGTCTCACATTTCGCGCGCAACTTGACAGATGAAGTCTCTTGACTTGATGGGATCCAACGCCACGCCCTCAATGACGTCAATGAGATCTCGATATTGATCAAGTCGAGACTCGGCGTCCAGAAACCCGCCTCCGAAGGGCGTATCGATGTGGACGGTGTCCAACTTCGGGACTCTGCTGCCTGCATAGAACACGGACTGGGCATGGCCCGTGATCTCTTCGACCTCGAAGGGAATCACACACAGGGTGACTGACGGCCAGTCGGTCACTTCCAGCAAGCTCTCCAACTGGGCCTTCGCTACGTGCCGACCTCCATAGCGCATCCGTAGGGCAGCCTCATGGATGATTGCCTTGTAGGAAGTTGACTCGCCTCTTTCAAAGATCTGGCGTCGTCGAGTCCGAAAGTTCACTCGCGCTTCGACTTCATCCGGCGGAACGCTGTTGCCAAAGATGGCACGGGCATAGTCACAGGTCTGGAATACGCCTGGCACTACGAGCATCTGGACCGTACGAACGTACGCCGCATGGTACTCCAGCTCCGCAACGTCCAAGAATGCAGGAGACAATACGCCTCGATACTCATCCCACCAGTACTGCCCACGGTGTTCACGCGCAATCGCACACAACGCATCGATGAGTGCGGCGTCTTCGCACGAGTAGAAGGTCGCGAGTTTGCGAATGCGGTCCTCGCTGATTCCGCGCCGACCCGCCTCGATCATGCTGATCTTGGCTTGGTCCGTCCCGAGTAGTTCGCCCGCCGCACGCGCCGTTTTACCCGCCCCCTCGCGCAGCTTTCGCAACTCGGCTCCCAGTCGGGCCTGTCGAGCCGTGGGGATGTCCCTCGGTGGCATGTCACCTCCTCGTGTGACTCAGAGTCTGCCGCTCGTCCGTCCCACCGGTCCACTCGCTGCGTAAAGCTCTGCGGGAACCTTGCCCCGGGGGATGTATACCCCTATGGTCCTGCCATCACCGCGTCAGCACCGCCGGGAAGACCCGAAGTGCAGCCATCTGCCTGCCAGTTGCAGGCAGTGAGGAGATGGCCAGGCCACGGACGGCAGTGACGCCCAAGCCCAACATCGCCCCAGGAGCCGCCCCATGAGCGCCGCAACCCTCGGCATCAGCGAACTGCACGAGGCCACTCACCCCTACCAACTCCTCGCCCCCGCAGCCCCCGCCACCGTCCGGGTGGCCAGGGAGTTCGTCACGGCCGTACTCATCGCCACCGATCACCTCAACCTCATCGACGACGCCCGCGTCTGCGTCTCCGACGTGGTCGCCAATGTCGTGCAGCACGCGCGCGCCACCACCGTCGCCGTCCAGGTGACCGACCACGGGGATCATGTGCTCATCGCCGTACGCGACGACAACCCCGCGCGACGTCCACACCTCCGCTTCGCGAGTGACGACGCCGAAAGCGGACGTGGGCTCATGCTCCTCAGAACCCTGACCTCCGCATCCGGCCTGAACCTGGTCTGGGACGGACTGAATGTGATCGGCAAGAGCCTGTGGTTCGAACTGCGCAGCGGCGGTTGACCAAGTTGACCAAAGAGACCGTTCGTCGCGGGCAGTGTGCCCGGCCGACAAGGATGCCGGTCACCCCGCCCGCTCGGCCGCGCTCCGCTCCACGCAGAATTCGTTCCCCTCGAGGTCGGCCAGCGTTGCCCACCCTGTTCCATCAGCGCGGCGGTGGTCGGCCACCAGCGTCGCACCCAGGCCGAGCAGGCGTGCCACCTCATCGTCGCGGGTGCGGTCCTGGGGCTGGAGGTCCAAGTGCACGCGGTTCTTTGGGCCCTTGGGCTCGGGCACGGTGATGAACAGCAGGGCCGCGCCCGCAGATGTGACCGTCGCCTCCGGGTCGCCCGGGTTGTCGTCGGGGGCGAGGGAGCCGTCAAGGGCCCTGGCCCAGAAGGAGGCCAGGCGGTGGGCGTCGGTGCAGTCGATGGTGATGTGTCGTACGAGGGATGCCATGCGCTTCACCCTAGGGCTGGGGCCTTGAACGTCGGCCGACGTAAATCAGCCACCTCGGTGGCAGGAGTTCGGGTGGTCGGGTGTCGGGCAACGCAGCTCACTCGGCGTCGGATTGGTGGTCCGCCCATACGTAGCTCTCGGCGAGCAAGTCGGTTATGGGGACGGTCCGGAGGTTGTCCTCCGCGCCGACGATGACGTTGATGGCGGGGAAGTAGTCGAGAAGGACCTGGCGGCACCGGCCGCATGGGGGGACGACCCCGCGTTCGCGGTCTCCCACCGCGACGATCGTGTCCAGGTCGTAGGCGCCCTCGGTGGCTGCCGCACCGATGGTGACCAGTTCGGCGCAGGGGCCTCCGGTGAAGTGGTAGACGTTCACCCCGGTGATGATGCGGCCGTCCCGGGTGCGGGCCGCGGCGGCCATGGTGTGGTTGTCGCCCTGGCAGCGAGTCCGTGCGACATGGGTCGCGGCCTGGATGAGCTCGTGATCCATGTGGTGGGCTTGCGAGGTCATCTTTCTCCGCGTGCATTGGTGGCGGGTGGTGTCGCCGGCCGAGCCGGCCGGTCATGTCCCAACGGTAGCTTCACTGCTGGACGCAGTCGGCACACGGTCGGCGCGCAGTAGGCCGGGTGAACGCGAACACCGGCGCGAACACCGGCGCGGGCATCGCGCAGGGCACTGACCCCATGATGCGCCGCCCATGGCGGTGTGGCATGTCGGCGAGTGGACGCCGAGCGCTGGGCAGGGTATGCGGCCGCTGCCGCGGCTCCTGGGCCGAAAGACCAGCCGCCCGGCTGGGGCGAGCACCTCGGGTGAGCCGTGCCACCTTCCGGAGCCGGATGTCACATCCGTGACGGCCGTGGTGTCCACGCTGTGTGAGATCCCCCGAGGAGAGGAGCCTGTGATGAAGCCGATCCTGGTCACCGGTGGTACGGGCACGCTGGGCCGGGCCGTCGTCCGGCAGCTGCTCGACGACGGCCGCGGGGTGCGCGTGCTGAGTCGCCGGCCGCGTCCGGAGCACGCCCCGGCCGGGGTCGATTGGGTGACGGGCGATCTGCTGGACGGCACCGGCCTGGACCGGGCGCTGGCGGGGGAAGCCGTGGTCGTCCACTGCGCGAGCAACCCGCGTGCGCCGCGCGAGGACATCGACGGTACGGCCCGGCTCCTTGAGGCTGCCCGCCGTGCGGGCACCCCCCATTTGGTCAATGTCTCCATCGTGGGTGCCGACCGGGTGGCCAACCGCTACTACCGGGCCAAGGTCGGTGTCGAGGAGCTCATCGAGGAGTCGGGGCTGCCCTTCAGCAATTTGCGGGCCACCCAGTTCCATGAGTTCGTCCACGACCTGGCGCGCAAGCTCGGCAGGGGTCCGCTGGCGGTCGTCCCGGCGGGCATGCCGGTGCAGCCGGTCGCCGTCGGGGAGGTCGCCGCCCGGCTGGCCGGACTCGCCGTGGGCGAACCCGCGGGCCGGGTGGCCGACTTGGGCGGTCCGCAGGTCAGGCCGTTCGCCGAGCTGGTGCGTGCGTGTCTGGAGACGGACGGCCACCGCCGTCCCATGCTGCGGCTGAGGCTGCCGGGCAAGGCGGGGCGAGCCATGCGTGAGGGGGGCCTGTTGACGACGGAACCCGGTGCCGGACGGGGCACGTTCGCGGAGTATCTGGCCGCCCTGCCCGGGTGAGGGGTGTCGTATGGGCCGGGCCGAGGGCGGCGGGGCGGGAGGGTCATGGGTGCCCCGAGGTCAGCTGCGGGCCCGGGTCCGGCTCCCGGCGGGTGTGGGGAGGGCACGTAGGCGCCGGATGTGGCGCTCCTGCAACTCGCCGGTGCGGCCGAGGAATTCGGTGATCAACTCGATCTGCTCGACGCTGTAGCGGGTCAAAAGGTCCTGGTTGCCCTCGTCGATGAGCGGGCCGATCAGCTCATACGCGCGCCGGGCGGCCTCCGGGGTGGCGCGCACGATCGTTTTGCGCCGGTCGGTGGGGTGGGGGGAGCGAGTGAGGCAACCGGCCTTCTCCAGCCGGTCGAGCATCGTGGTGGTGCTGCCGGTGGTCAGCCCGAGTCTGGCGGCCAGCAGGCTCGGAGCCGCCTCCTCGACCTCGTTCAGAAGGATCTCCAAGCAGCGCAGATCGGTTTCGTTGACCCCCATCAGCCGTGCCACTTCCCGGTCGAAGTCGTCCACGGCTGCCTGGTAGCTGCTGATCGCCCTGCCGAGTTTCCTGATGACCGGCGGAGAATCGCTTGACATTCGAGTTACTCCCCTTCCAAACTAGTTTCAGTCGCTCGGCAATCAAGATACCTCGGTGTCGAGCAGCTTGGAAGACGAGCGTGATAGCCGCGCGCGTACCCACTCACCCGCATCCAGCACGAGGCAGGTACCACCATGTCCGAGACATACATCCCGCTGACCAGCGACGAGCAGACCGCCCTGAAGAAGGCCGCCTACGGTGCCGTGACCCTGGTGTCCCTCGCCTACCCGGGCGCCTGGTCCTCGGCGAAGGAGAACATCGTCGGCGCCAAGGTGCTCACCGGAGCGACCGGCATCGTCGGCCGGATCCTGGCGGGCAAGGACAAGTTCGACATCGGCGGGAAGACCACCGCCGACATCGCCGATGA
Source organism: Streptomyces xingningensis (assembly GCF_054957865.1). Classification (NCBI taxonomy): domain Bacteria; kingdom Bacillati; phylum Actinomycetota; class Actinomycetes; order Kitasatosporales; family Streptomycetaceae; genus Streptomyces; species Streptomyces xingningensis. The sequence continues at coordinate 43,931 of NZ_JBDJPF010000027.1, read as the reverse complement.
GGTCCTGGCCGCGCTGAGGAGCACCGTGACCGCCCTGGCCGCCAAGGCCCCAGCCGAAACCGACGAGTTCCGGCGGGTGGTGACCACCGCGGTGCAGCAGGCCGCCGCCTCCACCCGCGGGGGCGTCAACCTCGCCCAGGCCGACATGATCGGCAAGATCACCAACGCTCTCGGCGTCGCGTGACACCCCGTTCCGGCAAACGCCTCCCGCATCCTGCGTAAGGAGTTGGACCTCCCATGAGCACCACTCGCACCGCCCTGGTGATCGGAAGCGGCATTGCCGGCCCGGTCACCGCCATGGCCCTGCAGCGCGCGGGCATCGACGCCACGATCTACGAAGCCCACGAGCACAGCGCGGGCCTTTCCCACGGTGTCTACCTGACGGTCGCCGTCAACGGCATCGCCGCGCTGCGCGCCATCGGCGCCGAACACACGGTGACGGCCCACGGCTTCGCCACCGGGAAGATCGAGTTCGCCTCGGGAACCGGCAAGCACCTGGCCACGGTCCCCAACGGCAAGGCGCTGCCGGACGGCACCGTCACCCGCACCCTGCTGCGCTCCGACCTGTACAACGCAGTCACGGACGAGGCCGCCCGCCGCGGGATCCGCACCCTGCACGGCAAGCGTCTCGTCGATGCCACCCCCGCACCGTCGGGCGGGGTGCTCGCCGTCTTCTCCGACGGCACCACCGTCGCAGCCGACCTGCTGATCGGTGCCGACGGCATCCACTCGGTCGTCCGCAAGCTCATCGACGCAGCCGCCCCCGGCCCGCGCTACACCGGGCTGGGCAACACCGGCGGCTTCGCGCGGGTCGACGGAGTCCAGGGAAAGCCCGGCGCTTACCACATGGTCTTCGGCAAGAAGTGCTTCTTCGGCTACACGATCGCCCCCGATGGGCAGGTGTGGTGGTTTGGCAACCCGCCCCGCAAGGAGGAGATCTCCCGTGAGGAACTGAAGGCCACCACACCGGATCAATGGCGGGCAAAGCTGCTCGGTCTGTACAAGGGCGACAACTCACCGGCCGCCAAGATCGTGGCCGCCAGCGAGCCGTTCAAGGTCTTCAACCAGTACGACCTGCCCACCGTGCCGGTATGGCATCGCGGCCCGATGGTCATCGTCGGGGACGCCGCCCATGCAGTGGCGCCTTCCTCCGGCCAGGGTGCGTCCATGGCCTGCGAGGACGCCGTCACCCTGGCCAAGTGCCTGCGCGATCTGCCCACCACACCCCGGGCGTTCGCGGCCTATGAGCTGCTGCGACGCGAGCGGGTCCAGAAGGTGGTCGCCTACGGCAATCGCGGCTCCGACTCCAAACAGGTCGGCCCCGTCGGCCGCGCCATCCGTGACGCCATCCTGCCGGTGGTGATGAAACGCATGGCCCGCCCCGGCGCCATGAGTTCGGTGGACTGGCTGTTCAACCACCACATCGACTGGGACACCCCCGTCACCGCAGCGTAAACCGCGTGTGTACGTGGGCACTGACCGTCAGCCCGGGCCGTTGCCGTCGTGCTCCCGGAGGAAGTCCAGGACGAGCGGGCTCGCCACCGCGCGGAACTCCTCGAAGTAGGCATGCCGGGCCCCGGGGATCAACTCCAGTCTGGCGCCCGGGATTCGGCCGGCCAGCAGGGGTGCGTTCGCGGTGGGGTTGAGGTGGTCGTCGGTGCCGTGCAGGACCAGGGTGGGGGCCTGGATGCGGGGCAGGAGGTCCCAGCCGTCGTGTTGGTTGCTGGCGATCAGGTGGTGGCGGCGGGAGTGGGGCGGCATGGCGGGGTCGCCGAGGGTGTGATGGGGGCCGGGGTGGGTGGCCGACCAGGCGGGGGTGTACATCAGGGCCAGCAGGGCTTGCCTGGACTCGGGGCCGGGCCGGGCCAGTGATCTGCGTATGGAGTCGTCGCGTTCGATGCCGTGCCGGCCGCCGGGCGAGGTGCAGCCGAGCACCAGGGCACGGACTCGGTGCGGGTGGTGGGCGGCGAGGCACTGGGCGACTCGTCCGCCCATGGAGGTGCCGTAGACATGGGCCCGGTCGATGCCGAGGTCGTCGAGCACCGCGATCACGTCCTGGGCGAAGCCTTCGGTGCTGTGGGGCTCGTCGGGCTTGTCGCTGTCGCCGGTGCCCCGGTAGTCGAGCGTGATGGTGCGGTGGGCGGGGTGGAAGTCGTCGCGGATGTGGTCCCACCAGTGGTGGGTGTTCGCCTGGCCCGCCAGCAGGACGAGCGGGGTGCCGCCGTTCCCCCGGGGCTGGTAGGCGATGCGGGTTCCGTCGGTGCTTTTGGCGTGCGGCACTTGGGTCGTCCTCTGCGAGGTGGTGGGTGGCAGGTTGGCGGGTCAAGGGCTTGACCTCAATATTACTTGACGTTTCATGCTGTTCGCATGACCTCACAGCAGCGGCAACAGCAATCGTGGCAGACGGACGAGCGGCTTCGTGCGCTCACCGATCGGGCCGACATCGAGCACCTCGTCAATGACTACCTCCGCTCACTCGACGAGCGACGGTTCGAGAGCGATGACGGCTGGGCCCGCTCCTTCTTCACCGAGGACGCATCGAGCAGGACGCCGGTCGGGGAGTTCGAAGGGGCCGAGGCACAGCTCAGCTCAACTCGCTGGGGCATGGCGCCCTTTGTGCGGACCGTGCACTTCGGGTCCAATGTCATGGTCGACCTACCGGGGGGCGACCGCGCTTCCGTGCGCTGGAACCAGCTGAGCACGCACCAGCGCAAGGAGGGCGGCGGGGACCGGGTGTTCGTCTCCGGCGGTTATGCCGAGGCCGAGTTCGTCCGGACCGGGGCGGGGTGGCGGATGCGGCGGATGGTGTTGAACATCGCATGGGTCAAGGGGGAGCCGCCGATTGTGGCGAACGCCGGGTAGCACGGGCCTACCGGGCGTCCCCCCGGCGGGCTTCCCGCCCCGCGGTGACCACATCGCTCATGCTCAGCAGGAAGCGGCGTACGGTCGCCAGCTCGGCGTCGTCGAAGGCGCCCATGGCGTCCAGCATTTCATCGACCAGCGGCTTGAAGTACGCCCAGCCCATGTCGATCGCCCGGTCCTCGACGGTCAGCAGCACTCGGCGCCGGTCGATGGTGTCACGCTCCCGGCGGACCAGGCGGAGCCGCTCCAGCCGGTCGACCAGGGCGGTGGTGGAGGCCGAGTTCAGGCCGAGTTCCCGGCCGAGCCAGCCGGGGGTGGCCTCGATGCCGGCCCGGCCGGCGTCCAGGAGGTTGATCAGGGCGCGTACGTCGGTGGGATGCAGGCCGTTGTCGTCGGCGAACTCGGCGCCGAAGATGTCGAGCTCCATCATGATCGCTCGCAGCAGATGCACCAGCCGGAGCGCGGGGTCCCGGTCGTTCATGGTGTCGCCTCCAGGCCGCAGATGTCGATTATGTCGGTAGTCGAGAGGATCGATGGTCGAGTGAGTCTAGCGTGAAGGCGGGGTCCCGGGCTTGGCTCCCCGGGTCGGCGGGTGAACTCCTCGCACCGACGGGGGCGTTGGGGGCGCCCGCGCCGCGCGGGCGGTCGCGTTAGCCTCAGTAGCCTCGGAGACAGCGTGTCTCTTGATGCGGAGGTTGCTGCAATGGCGAAAGTGACGGAGATTCCGGCATCCATGGTGGCCGCCGGCGGGCTCGTCGGCGGATATGGCGTGGCGCGGTGGACCAAGAGGCGGCCGCTGGGCGGGGTGGCGCTGGCGGCCGCCGGGACGGTGGCGGCGCGGCAGTGGGCGGCGAAGGCGGGGACCGGGAGGGCGGCGGCGCTGACCGGGCTGTATGTGGCGGCGTTCGCCGGGTCGCACCCGTTGGCCAAGAAGCTGGGCCCCTGGCCGTCGGTGTTCGCCGTGGCCGGTACGGTCGCGCTCGCCTCGTGGGCCGTGGAGCGCAAGGCCTGACCCGTGCCGGTGGGTGCGTACGCGGACGGACGTACCCATCGGTCCGCGTACGACCCGGTCGTTACTCCGACGCCTCGGTGAGGCGCGTCAGTTCGGCGCCGGTCAGCTCGAGGCCGGCCACCGCGAGCAGCGGCGGCAGCTGTTCCACCGTGCGCGCGCTGGCGAGCGGGGTGGCCACCGTGGGCTGTGCGGCGAGCCAGGCCAGGGCGACGGTGGCGAGCTCCGCGGAGTGTGCGGCGGCCACCTCGTCGAGCGCCTGCAGCACCCGGCGGCCGCGGTCCGTCTCCAGGTATTTGCCCGCGCCCTCGGCGCGGGCGCTGTCCACGGCCGTGCCCGGGCGGTACTTGCCGGTGAGGAAGCCCGAGGCCAGGGCCCAGTACGGGACGGCGGCGAGGCCGTGCCGGGCGGCGACGGCGGCGAGCTCGCCCTCATAGGTGTCGCGGGACACCAGGTTGTAGTGGGGCTGGATGGCGACGTACTTGGCGAGGCCCGCGGAGTCGGAGAACTCCAGGGCCCGGGCGAGGCGTTCGGCCGGGACATTGGAGGCGCCGATCTCGCGGACCTTGCCCTCCTTCACCAGGGTGTCGAGGGTGGCGATGTACTCCTCGACCGGCACCGACGGGTCGTCGTAGTGGGTGTAGTAGAGGTCGATGTAGTCGGTGCGCAGGCGGCGCAGGGAGTCCTCGAGCCCGGTTCGGATGGCCTGGGCGGACAGGCCGCGCTTCTCCGGGAAGCCCGCTCCGACCTTGGTGGCGATGACGACCTCGGCGCGATTGCCGCGGGCCGCGCACCAGTTGCCGATGACGGTCTCGGACTCGCCGCCGGAATTGCCGGGGACCCAGGCGGCGTAGACGTCCGCGGTGTCTATGAAGTTGCCGCCGGCTTCCGCATAGGCGTCGAGGACGGCGAAGGACTGCGGTTCGTCGGCGGTCCAGCCGAAGACATTGCCGCCGAGGGCGAGCGGGTGGACGGACAGGGCGCCGATCTTGCGGTACTTGTCGGTCATGGCTCCCATGGTTGATCGCGTACGCCGGAGCCGCCAGTCGATATCGGCGTCGCGCCGCCCTCACACACCGGACGGGCTGGAGGGCGGGATCGGGGCCGGGGCGGGCAGTGGGTCCGGGTGGACGGACAGTGGTGCGGCGATGTCCTCCAGGGAGCGGCCCTCGGCCCGGACGGCCAGGAAGGCGGCGACCACTCCGGCCAGGCACATCAGGGTGGCGCCGATCTGGAAGGCCAGGACCGTGTCGCCGACGACGCCGCTGCTGGTCAGGTCGGAGAAGAGCAGCGGACCGCTGATCCCGCCCGCCGCCGTGCCGATGGCGTAGAAGAAGGCAATGGCCATGGCCCGGGTCTCGGTGGGGAACACCTCGGAGACCGTGAGGTACGCGCTGCTCGCGCCGGCCGAGGCGAAGAAGAGGACCACGGCCCAGCAGGCGGTCAGGGTGGTGGCGTTCAGATGGTGCCCGCCGAAGAGCCCGGCGGTCACAAACAGCAGGACGCCCGACAGCAGGAAGGTCGAGGAGATCATGATGCGCCGGCCCACCGTGTCGAACAACTTTCCGAGAAAGAGGGGGCCGAGGAAGTTGCCCACCGCTATGACCGCGAAGAAGTAGCCGGTGTGGGAGGTCGAGACACCGTAGAACTTGTGCAGGATCTCCCCGAAGCCAAAGGTGATCGCGTTGTAGAGGAACGCCTGGCCGATGAAGAGGGCGAGCCCCAGGACCGCCCGCCGCCGGTAGTCGGTGAAGACGGTACGGGCGATGTCGCGGAAGCCGGTGCTCTTGCGCTGGCGGATGGTGATCCTGCCCTGGGCGGGCGGCAGGGCGGTGCCCTTCTCGGCCTCGATGCGCTCCTCGATCTGGTCGACCAGCTCTTCGGCCTCCTCGTCCCGGCCGTGGATGAAGAGCCAGCGCGGGCTCTCCGGCACCTGGCGGCGCACCAGCAGGATGACCAGCCCGAGGATCACGCCCAGCCCGAAGGTCAGCCGCCAGCCGAGGTTCTCCGGAAAGATGGCGGTGTCGAGCAGGAGTATCGACAGCAGCGAACCCGCGATGGCGCCGATCCAGAAGCTGCCGTTGATGATCAGGTCGACCCGGCCCCGGTAGCGGGCCGGGATCAGCTCGTCGACGGCCGAGTTGATGGCCGCGTACTCGCCGCCGATGCCGAAGCCGGTGAGGAAGCGGAAGGCGAAGAACCACCAGGAGGAGAACGAGAGCGCGGTCAGCGCGGTGGCACTCAGATAGACGGCGAGGGTGACCATGAAGAGCCGCTTGCGGCCGAAGCGGTCGGTCAGCCTGCCGAAGAAGAGGGCGCCCGTGCAGGCGCCCGCGACATAGAGCGCCGCCGCCAGGCCGGTGACCTGGGCGCCGGTGATGACCAGACCGCTGCCCCGCTCGGAGAGGCGGCCGGCGATGTTGCCGACCACCGTGACTTCCAGGCCGTCCAGGATCCAGACCGTGCCGAGCCCGATCACCACGGTCCAATGCCAGCGTGACCACGGCAGCCGGTCCAGGCGCGCGGGCACGGAGGTGCTGATGGTCGCGGTCGTCACATTGTCTGAGTTCCCGATCGCGCTCGGAACATTCGCGGCAAATTTCCGGAATGGGGGTGCGGGCGGAGGGCGCGGCGCGCGGTTGGCGCCGCGAGCCCCCGCCCTCCCGCGTACTACGGGCGGAGCCCCCGCGCTCGCAGCCAGGGCAGTGGATCGATCGGGTGGCCGCCACCCGGTCGGACCTCCAGGTGCAGGTGCGGGCCCGTGACATTGCCGGTGGCCCCGACGCGGCCGATGACGGTGCCGGCGGCGACCTTGCCGGAGGTGACGACCATCGACGACAGGTGGCAGAACCACAGTTCGGTGCCGTCGTCCAGGCGCAGCACTATGCGGTAGCCATAGGCGCCCGCCCACCCGGCGTGGGTGACCCGGCCGCCGCCCACGGCCCGGACCGGGGTGCCGGTCGGGGCGGCGAAGTCCTCGCCGGTGTGGCGGTGCACCCAGCGGTGTCCCGACTGGCCGAAGCCGGCGGTGAGGGTGTAGGAGGCGACGGGGAGGGTGTACCTGCCGTGGTGATGCTGCTTGCTCGAACTCTTTGTCGAGTGCGTCGAGTGCGTCGAGTGTGTCGAATGCGTCGCGTGCTGCTTGGGCTGGGTGGTGGGGTGCGGGTGGTGGGGCTTCGGCTTGGCCGGGTGGGCGGCCTGCTGCGTGGCGGCCTGCTGTGCCGCGGTCTGCGCGGCGGCCGCCATCCGCCGGGCGTCCGCCGCCGCCCGCTCCTGCGCCCGGTGCCCGGCGGCGTCGGCGGCATCGGTGGCGTCCAGGGCGGATGTCCGCTGGAACTCGGCCTGTTGGAGGATGCGGGCGCGCAGCGCCTCCCCGGCGTCCCGGGCATCCTGAGCGTCCTGGACGGCCTCCTCGGCGGGGGCGGCCGCGTCGTCGGCGTCGTCGGAAGGGGACTCTCCGGTCGGGTCCGGCACGGATATCGCCGCCGCCGGGCGTTCCTGGGCACTCGCCAGGCCGCCCGCGCCGACCGCCGCGATCATCCCGACGCCGAGCACCGCGCCGCTGCGGGCCATCGAGCCGCCGCGCTGCTTGGGAACCCGGTGCCTGCCGCGAACCGAGGGCCCCTCGGCGTCCGCCTCGGGGTCGCCCTCACCCCACGGCTCACCCCGGTAGGGCGCATCAGATGAACTGTCAGGTGAACTGTCAACGGAGATAGACCTGTTGGACGCCACGGAGGCGCTCTCCTTTCCTTCCTTCTCGCCTACCGGGTTAGCTGACGGGTTCGGAGCAGGAAGGTCTCCTACGGGCCGGACGGCCCGATGCACCCCAGGGTTGGTGGTTCCCCGGTTCCCTTGCGTGTCGTGTGGCGGGATTCGGCGACGGCAATGCGGTGCCGTCTCTTGCGACGGTTGACGACCGCACTACGTTATCGAACGTTAATAGACAGGCAGGGTGGATTCCAAGCCGAAAGCGTGAATCCATCGGCCACTTGGCAAGTCCTTGGAACGATTCCGCTTGATTGCCCATCAGGTGCTCGCCGGCCGCTTTTCGGCCCCGGCTACCTTTTGATCAAGTGCGGACCGTCGCCGCGCCGGATCGCCAACACGGCCATGTCATCCGCCGTCCGACCGCCCGCATGAGGGCGACGTCCGCCGTCAGGCGGTCGAGGAGCGTGTCCGGACTCTTGAACTGCCGCCCGCCCAGCCGTTCCTGGGGCTGGTAGAAGACACCCCGGGCGTCCCGGGCCTCGGTGACCCCGTCGGCGCAGAGGAGCAGGGTGGTCCCCGGCGGGAAGTCTCATTCCTCCACCTGGTCCGGCCGCTCCCCCAACTCCCCCAGGCCGAGCGGCGGCGCGGGCGAGCACGGCCGCGCCTCGCCGGCGGAGCCGTCCGGGTGGAGCAACAGGGGTGGCGGATGGCCTCGGTTGGCCAGGCGCAGGACGGTGGCCCCGGGGGTGTCCCGATGGGCCGGTGCCGGCCCATCCGGACACTCCTAGTCGGCGGACGGGCTGGGGGCCGCGGACCGCCGACGGGGCCGGGGGCGCCTGCCGCTCGAACCCCGGCCGCGCGACGGGCCGTTGGCGGACGTCCGGGTGCGGGTGGCCGCCGGGGCGGGGCGGGGCGCGGGCGGGGCGATGACCACCGGCACCCCGCTCGGCTCGCGCGCGCCCGTGATGCGGGCGAGCTCCGCGTCCTCCGGCTTGACCCGGGCGACATTGGGGGTGATCTTCGCCGTGGCCATCATCCGGGTCATCTCCCGCCGCTGCTCGGGGAGTACGAGCGTGACGACCGTGCCGGACTCGCCCGCGCGGGCGGTGCGGCCACCACGGTGCAGGTAGTCCTTGTGGTCCACCGGCGGGTCGATGTTGACCACCAGGTCGAGGCCGTCGATATGGATCCCGCGCGCCGCGACATTGGTCGCGATGAGTGCGGTGACCTGATCGGTGCGGAACTGCTCCAGGGTGCGGTTGCGCTGCGGCTGGCTCTTGCCGCCGTGCAGTGCGGCGGCCCGGACGCCCTCCGACAGCAGCCGCTTGGCCAGCCGGTCCGCGCCGCGCTTGGTGTCGACGAACATGATCACGCGTCCCTCGCGGGCCGCGATCCGGGTCACCGCGGCCCGCTTGGAGCTGTCGTCCATGACATGGATCAGGTGGTGGTCCATGGTGGCGACCGCGCCGACGGACGCGTCCACCGAGTGGGTCACCGGGTCGGTGAGGAAGCGGCGCACCAGGCGGTCGACGTTGCGGTCCAGGGTCGCCGAGAACAGCATCCGCTGGCCCTTCGGGGCGACCTGGTCCAGCAGCCGGGTGACCTGCGGCAGGAAGCCCATGTCGGCCATCTGGTCGGCCTCGTCGAGGACGGTGATCGCCACGTCGCCGAGCGCGCAGTCGCCGCGCTGGATGAGGTCGGCGAGCCGGCCGGGCGTGGCGACCAGCACCTCCGCGCCCCGGGCGAGCGCGTTGGCCTGGCGGCCGATGGACATGCCGCCGACCACGGTGGTCATGCGCAGCCGCACCCCGGTCGCGTACGGGGTGAGCGAGTCGGTGACCTGCTGGGCCAGCTCCCGGGTGGGGACCAGGACCAGCGCGAGCGGCCGCCGGGGCTCCGCGCGGCGGCCCGCGGTGCGGGCGAGCAGCGCCAGGCCGAAGGCCAGGGTCTTGCCGGAGCCGGTGCGGCCGCGGCCGAGGACGTCCCGGCCGGCCAGCGAGTTGGGCAGGGTCGCGGCCTGGATCGGGAAGGGCTCGGTGACGCCCTCCCGGGTCAGGGTGGCCAGCAGGGCGTCCGGCATGTCCAGCGCGGCGAAGGAGTCGGTCGGCGGAAGGGCAGGGGTGGTGGCGACGGGCGTCTCGAACTCACCCTGGACGGGTGCGGGACGGCGGCCCGACGGCTGGGCGCCACGGGAGCGGGTGGGACGGGTGGGACGGGTGGAGCGAGTCATTCGGGGACCTTCCCTCAAGGGGTGGCACGCCCGATGGGGAGGCTCCGACGATCCGGGTGAGCCTGGGCGCGCAGTGCGGGGGCAGCAATGGGGCACGCACCTCAGGTGCGCGCCCCATTGCCGGTGCGGCCGCGAGGCCGCGAGGTTCGTCAGATACCGACGATGTTCTCCGCCTGCAGGCCCTTCTGGCCCTGGGTGACATCGAAGGAAACCTTCTGGCCCTCGAGCAGCTCACGGAAGCCGTTGGAGGCGATGTTCGAGTAGTGGGCGAAGACGTCGGGGCCGCCGCCGTCCTGCTCGATGAAGCCGAAGCCCTTTTCCGAGTTGAACCACTTAACGGTGCCAGTAGCCATGTCTATATCTCCTTAATGGGATGGGCCCCATACCGGAACAGACCGGCTAAAAACAAAAATGCGCCTTCGGCTACATAACCGAGGCGCACACGAGTTCATGGGTACCACAACTGCAACTTGCACGACCGTAACACGGTTCGGCGGCCCCCCGTAACCCCCGCCGACCCGCTCGCCCGGTGACCTGTGTCACTTCCCCTGAAGCTCCCCCGTGACCCGACACCCGGCTATAACTCGACGCCCAGCGCCCGGGCGTGCCGGTCCGCCGCGACCTCGGCGTCGGCCTCGTCGAGATAGACCTCGCAGACCAGCCGCCCATCGGCGGTCATGTTGTGCTCCAGCTCCCAGAGACTGACCTCGCCGCCGCCCGCCAGCAGGAACGCGTGCTCATAGAAGCGGCACCAGGTGGCGTCCCGTCCAGGGCCGCGCCGCCGGGGCTTGGTGATCAGCGCGATGTGGTGGCCCAGCGCACTCTGGAGGAGTTCGCTGACCACCTCGCCCGGCCCGTCCTGGTTCTCCGCCCGGCGCAGCAGCCGCCGGGCGTGGTCGGGCGAGGCCTCGGAGACGTACTCCCGGCGGGGACGGGTGGGCCCCATCGCGAGCAGCAGCTCCTCGGCGAGCCAGGCGGGCAGCTCCTCGTCCTCGCTGCCGGGGCCGATGCCACCGCCGATCCGCTCATGGACCCGGCGCTCGGCCTCGTCCAGCGCATCCTCGTGTGCGTACAGCTCATAGAGGAAGCGCTCACGCGGGCCGGTGTCGTGCTCCAGCTCGTACAGCAGCAGGCTGCTGCCGTCGGCGAGCAGGAAGATGTGCCGGTAGGTGTTGCACTTCAGCGGCCGCGCCTCGTCATTGCGCTGGCGGTACGAGCGGAGCTCCGACTGGTGCATCAGCGCGGTGCGCAGCCGGTCGAGCACCGGCTCGTCGATCTCGAACCCGTTCTGGGCCCGTTTCAGCAGCTCCGCGACCTGTTCGGCGGGCGTCGGGTCACCCCGGCCCGGTGCTCCGCCACTGCTCTCGCCCCCACCCGTCTGCATCTGCTCCATGCCCCTCGACCTCCCGGCCTTCGCCACACCCTCCCCGCGCACTTACCGTAGCGGCGCGAACACCGGGCAGGGGTGGGGTTTCCACCAACTGGCGTGAAGGCCCGGTTTCCGGTGAACGCGCGGGCGGCGGGCCCCGGACCTACAGTCGAAGGCGTGTGCTCGGTTCATCGGTATTGACCGGAGGAGACCGCCTTGTCCGCCACATCCCCCTTGTCCCCCTTGTCTCCCGAAGAACTCACCGACCCCACCGCTCGTACCGTCGTCACCGCCATGCGGGACGGCGACCGCGACGCCTTCTACGGCGCCTTCGCGGAGGGTGCCGCGCTCTCCGACGACGGCAGCCTGCGGGACCTGCGGACCTGGGCGGAGTGCGAGGTGTTCACCGCGCACGGCCGGCTGGAGATCCGCGAGGAGCGGCAGAACGGCCGGTATCTGCTCGGCCGGTTCCACTCGGACCGGGGGGACCTGCCGGCCGCCTTCTGGCACTTCCAGATCAGCGGCGGGAAGGTCACCCGGATGGATGTGGGACAGGCACCGTAATTCCGGCCGCCCGGGAAGCCCCGATGTATGCATCCGGAGAAATCGTGTTGGCCGATACCGGACAGGCGATCCGGGCCCCGGCATCCCTCGTGGACCTGCGGATACGTCCGGCCGTACGGCGGATGTCCGTTCGGAGAACCCGGCGCAAAGGCGTCAAGGTTGGGTCAAGTAGTTGCGTCATTATGCAAGTACAGGTCTATGCTGCAGGTGGTTCGAAAATCAGGAGGCACCTCGTTCGGTGAGGCGTCTGCACGGACACAGGCCACTGACCCCACGACGTCGAGAGACGCCCAGGTTCAGGACAGGTCTCCCCGGCCTAAGGGGTGACCCCAAGTGGCTTCCCCGAGAAGGGGATTACGCCGTGGAGTGCCAAAGCTCTGACGAGTAGGGGTGAACCGGTCCCAGGGGTCGGTCCGCTCCTTGCCGTGTCGTTCGGCGCCCGCGTGCGCCCCGGCCGGGAGGAGGCGAGAGATATGGATGGCAGCTGCAGTAGTCCGGGCCACAGTCGGCCCCGCATCCGAATGTCCTCGTTGACCTCCGGTACGCGGTAACCACCTTCCCTGCGCGCTCTTCGCGTCACAGACCTGGCACCCGTGCGGCCTCATGCCGCCCCGGGCCCTTGGGCTGCACGCACGCAGGGGGGATAGCTGCTGCGTGCCCCACACCTCCCCCGACGGGGGACCCGGGAGGCTTGTCATGACCGACACGATCACCACCCCCAGCATGGGCCCGGCGCCGCGCGCCGCCGTGCTGGACGACGCGCATGTCGGAGACATCCGCGGCGCGCTCGGCACCATCAAGCTGGGCGACAACGCCCCGCGCAAGGGGCTCTCCGCCAAGTTCAAGACGCTGCTCGCGATCATCGGCCCCGGCCTGATCGTGATGGTCGGCGACAACGACGCCGGCGCCTTCGACACCTATGGCCAGGCCGGCCAGAACTACGGCACCAGCCTGCTGTGGACGCTGCTGCTGCTCGTCCCCGTGCTGTATGTCAACCAGGAGATGGTGCTGCGGCTGGGCGCGGTCACCGGCGTGGGGCACGCCCGGCTGATCCTGGAGCGGTTCGGGAAGTTCTGGGGCGCGTTCTCCGTGATCGACCTCTTCCTGCTCAACGCCCTTACGATCATTACCGAGTTCATCGGCGTCACCCTTGCCGTCGGCTACCTCGGACTGCCCAAGACGCTGAGCGTGCTGGTGGCGGCGGGAGTGGTCATCATGGCCGCGACCACCGGATCGTTCCGGCGCTTCGAGCGCACCGCGGTACTGCTGTGCGCGGGCTCGCTGTTGCTCATCCCGATCTACTTCATGATCCACCCGAGCACCGGGACGATGGCCCAGGACTTCGTCGTCCCCGGCATGCCACACGACTCCAAGCTCTCCGATGTCATGCTGCTGATCATCGCGATCGTCGGCACCACCGTGGCCCCCTGGCAGCTCTTCTTCCAGCAGTCGTATGTCATCGACAAGCGCATCACCCCGCGCTTCATGAAGTACGAGAAGGCCGACCTGTGGATCGGCATCGTGGTGGTGATCCTCGGCGCCGCCGCCATGATCGGCTTCACCGCGGCGACCTTCTCCGGCACCGACGGCTTCGGCAACTTCGATGATGCGTCGGGCATCGCCAAGGGCCTGGAGGCCCACGCGGGCAAGCTGGCCGGCGTCCTGTTCGCCATCGCCCTGCTGGACGCCTCGATCATCGGCGCCTCGGCCGTCTCACTGTCCACCGCCTATGCGCTCGGTGACGTACTCGGCCTCAAGCACTCCCTGCACCGCGGGGTGCGCGGCGCCAAGGGCTTCTACGCGATCTTCGCCGGGGTCATCCTGACCGCCGCGGTCATCGTGATCATCCCGGGCTCCCCGCTCGGCCTGATCACCACCGGCGTACAGACCCTCGCCGGAGTGCTGCTGCCCTCCGCGACCGTCTTCCTGCTGCTGCTCTGCAACGACAAGGCCGTCCTCGGCCCCTGGGTCAACGGCCGCTGGACCAACGCCTTCACCTCGCTGGTCGTCGGCGTCCTGGTCGCCCTGTCCATCATCCTGACCGCCTCGGTGGCCTTCCCCGACATCACCTCCGGCGCCATCCTCGACATCATGGCCATCTGCGGGGTCGCAGGCCTCCTGGCCATCGGCTACGCGGAGGTCCGCCGCCGGCGCAAGGGCTGGGCCCTCGCCGCCCCGGTCGACCGCACGGGCAAGGAGACCTGGCGGATGCCGCCGCTCGACGAACTGTCCACGCCGGTCATGTCCACCGGCCGCAAGATCGGCATGTCCGCCCTGCGCGTCTACCTGGTCGCCGCCATGGTCCTGGTGATCATCCACGTCGTCCAGCTGGCCCGGGGCCAGGGCTGATCAGCCGGGGCGGGACGGTGCGGAGGGTCGCCCGCCGTCCCGCCCCTCAACAACCGGAATCCCACCGGACGTTCCGACGAACGCGAAGGAGGCCCCGACCATGCGCCTCGCACACCGCCTCAGCCGGCCCGCCACCGCCCGCACCGGCCGCCTCGCGGCCCCGTCCCCCGCCGCCGCGACCGCCTGCCCCCGCGTACGCCTCGCCCTGCACGACGGCACCGAACGCACCTATCTGCTGCACGACCCGCGCACCTGCCCGCGCGACATCGACCGGCACACCGCCGCCTACGACCAGCGCGTCCACCTCGCCTATGTGCTGGCCCAACAGGGCCATGACGCGCGCTGGCTGGCCGACTTCGCCGATCTCCCGCTGCCCGCCGCGCAGCGCATCACCGAGGCCGCCGCACACCCTTAGGGCCCGGCGCCGCCCGTCCCGCTCTCCTCGCTCCGCACCGATCCACCCTTCACGGAGGTGATTTCGCATGTCCGTCTTCACCCTGCACCACCACGTCCGCTACACCCCGGCCGATGCGCACGGCTCCCTGCGCGGCGCCATACGCGCCCTCTTCACCGGTGCCTCCCGGGTCACCGGGCGCATCGCCGACGGTGCCGTCGACAGCCCCGTCCTGCGCTCGCTCGGCGCCCCCGCACCGGTGCGCCCCGAGCCGCCGGTCAGGGCCGTACGGACGCGGCCGGTACCCCCGGCGGCGGCCGCCCGCCCCCGCGCCCACTGGCAGGCCGCCATCGGCGAGGACGGGCGGCGGCACCTCGAAGCGGCCTGGCACCCGGAGATCTGACCGCCCCGGCACCACCCCCGGCACGCCCCGGCACCACCTCGGCACGCCCCTCCGCACGACAAGGAGCCCCGATATGACCCTGCACTACCCGCGGGCCATCCGCAGGCACTGCCCCAACCCGGCCGATCCGCAGGCCCCTTCGCTCTCCACGCCCGTCCGGACCGCACCGCCCGCCCGGACCCCCGAAACTGCCCGGACCCCCGAACCCGCTCCCAGAGGGCTCGTCATCGACCACGAGCGCCGCCACGCCGCGGCGGGCGACCGCGAACTCAGGCTCACCTTCATGGAGTTCGAGCTCCTCTCCCACCTGGTCTCCCGCCCGCTCCAGGTGCACACCCGGCGCCAGCTGCTGGCCTCCGTGTGGGGGCCCACCTCGGTGGGCGGCGGGCGCACCGTGGACGTCCACATAGCCCGGCTGCGCAGCAAGCTCGGGCCGGAGTACCGCAATGTCATCACGACCGTACGGCAGGTCGGATACGCCTACGACCCGGCCAGGGCCGCCGCCTGAGCCACCCCGTCAAGGAGGTCCGTCATGCGCTTCGTACCCCTCTCCCGCGTGCGGGCTGTCCGGGCCAGGAAGGCCGAAGCCCCGCCCGCGCACGCCACCTTGCACGCCCGCTGCGAGGCCGCCGCGGAGGCCAAGGTGCGCGCCCTGTGCATCCTCACCCTCACCACGACCGGCGCACACCTCCTCGCCTTCGACAGCAACCCGCAGGGCGACGGCACCGTACTGATGCGGCTGACCCTCGCGCTGGACGGCCCCTCCTCGGGGCCGCTGGAGGAGCTGGTCTCCCAGCTTTCACACGACAACGGGGTGCGCGAACTGCGCTGGCGGGTGGACGATCCATGGAAGGCCGTCGCCTGATCCACCGGACACCCCCAGCCGAACCGACCGACCGGAGAAGAGAAATGAGCACCGAGTTCAGCTTCGCAGGGCTGCATCACGTCCAGTTGGCGATCCCCCCGGGCGGCGAGCAGCTGTGCCGCGAGTTCTGGGGAGGTGTGCTGGGCATGACGGAGCTGACGAAGCCCGCCGAGCTGGCGGCCCGTGGCGGCTGCTGGTTCCGGGGCGGCAATCTGGAGGTCCACCTGGGGGTGCAGCCGGACTTCGCCCCCGCCCGCAAGGCCCACCCGGGCATTCTGGTGCACTCGCTGCACGACCTCGGCGAGCGGCTGGAGGCGGCCGGCCACGAGGTGACCTGGGACGACAACTTCCCCGGCTTCAACCGCTTCCACGCCTTCGACAAGCTGGGCAACCGGCTGGAGTTCCTGGAGCCGCGCAACTCCTTCTGATCACCCCGTCTCCGCGACGGCGCCCTCCCCCTCCGGCAGGGCCGCCCCGGCCCACCACCCCGCCAGCGCCCCGGCGGACAGCAGTACACCGGCTCCCACGAACGCCATCGCGGGGGCCGCTTCCACGGCCACCGGCAACAGCAGCATCCCCGCCAGGCCCGCCGTGCGGACGGCCGTCTGCTCCACCGTCAACAGGTGCAGCCGGACGGCCGGATCGAAGCGCGACAGATGTGCGCGGAGGGTGACCGCGGTCACCGGGAACAACAGCCCGCCGGCCGCGCACAGGGCGACCACGGCGGTCAGCGAGGCGGCCACCCCGAGCCCGGCCAGGAACAGCCCGGAGGCCGCCCAGGCCGCGCAATAGACGCCCAGCCACGGCCAGTTGGCCGAGAGGCCGACGGTCAGCAGATTGCCCAGCAGCGCACCGGCGGCCGTCGCGGCCAGCGTCAGGCCGTAACCCGCGGCGCCCTGGCCCAGCCGGGTCGCCAGCAGGGGTGGCAGGCCCACGGTGGACACCGTCCCGACGAACTGCGCCACCGCGTGCACGGCGATGGCGGCCACCGCCTTCCGGTGCTCCCTCGACAGCGGCCGGGAGCGCGGGGACGCGGGCGGCTCCGCCGGCCGGGCCACCGGACAACGGCGGCCCAGCCAGCCGAGCGCGGCGGCCGACACGGCGAAGGTGAGCCCGTCGATGGCGAACAGCTGGATCTCCGGGACCAGCAACAGCAGTGCGCCGACGCTCCCTTGGCCCACCACGGCGGCGATCCGCGCAGTGAGGTCGAACAGGCCGCTCAGCCGCTGGACGTCCGCCTCGCCCGCGAGGCGCGGGAGGAGCGCGCCGAGGTTGGGGTCGAAGACCGCGCCCAGGGTGCCGAGCAGCAGCACCAGGGCCAGGAGCGTGACAAAGCCAGTCAGGTCCGGCGACCACAGCAGCGGTACGGCCACCGCGATCGCGGCCCGGGCCGCGTCCACCCGGGCCAGCCGGCGCCAGCGCGCAAAGCGGGCGATGACCGATCCGGCTCCGCCGAGGACCACATACGGCACGGACTCGGCCACCGCGACCAGCCCCATGAGCGAGGCCGAGCCCGTCGCCTGGTACACCACCCACATGGTGGCCAGCGCATACAGCCGGTCGCCCAGCACCGAGAGGGTCATCGACAGCCACAGCACACGCAGCGGCCGGTGGCGGAGCAGCCGTATATACCCCATGACGGGTGGGTCTCCAGGTGTTACGGGGGCGGGTCCGCCACCCTAGGGCGGGGCTTGACGGCCATCTCCGGCATATGCCCGCGTACCTGGCTCGCGATCACTCGCATGGGTTGCGTTGGCCAAGGGTTGGCGGGAGTCTTCGTCCCGGCCCCGCGGCGAGAACCCCTACCGCACCACCACCGTGACCTTCCACGGAATCACGACCTGCGGGCACAGATACCCGGGATCGGGAATGCATCTCTGCAGGGAGCTGATGTCCGAGACCCCCGAGGCCCCCGCCTCGAACTCCCCGAGCGCATCCCCGTTCGGCAACACGCTCCCCAGCGTCCGGTTGAGCACCCCGGCCGCGTCGGCCTTCGGCACGCTCCACGCCCAGGTCGCCCCACCGCCCTGGGAGCCCTTGAGGATCACCCGGAACGTGTCCCCGGCCTGCGCGCCCAGCACCCGCCCGTTGTCCTCGTTCGAGAGCGTGATCGCCATCACCGCCGGCCGATGAACGCTCGGCGCCGCGAACGCCGACCCCGACACCGGTGCCAGCACCGCCACGGCGGCCATCAACACCACACCCACCGCAAGCGACTTCGAAGTCCTCATCGTCCCTCCTCGACCGTTCGGCCAACGATTACCGGGGCATTCCTACACCTCTCCGGCACCCACCAGCACCGTCAATTCACGCCAGCCGGCCCGGCGTTCACGGCCGCGACGCCTTGCAGGCGGATCGAGGCCAGGGTGCCGCAGATCAGTGCCACGCCGACGAGCGTGCCGCAGGCCGCCACCGCAGTGTGCGCATCACCGTCGAGGGCGGCACGCAGACCCCGGGCAGCCCAGTAGCCGGGAGAGGCCGGAGCCAGGTCCGCAACCCAGGCCGGCAGGACGCCGAGCGGGACGAGCGCGCCACCGACGCTGCTGAGCAGCATGCCACCGATGTCGTAGCAGGCCGAGAGCTCGCCCATGCTGCGGACCAGCACACCGAGCAGCGCGCCAAGGCCGAGCAGGGTGCAGCTCCAGCTCAGCAGGACGCCCAGCAGCAGGAACGGATGCGGCACCCGCAGCCCGAAAACGCACGCACCGAAGCCGACGATCAGAAGTTGCTGCGCGAGCAGGGCCGCGAAGACGGGAACGGCCTTGCCGACGAGCATCTCCGCGGGATGCAGGGGCGTACCGCGCAGGCGGTCCCAGGTGTGGCCCAGCCGTTCGGCGAGGATCGCGCTGCCGGAGATGCTGAGCGCGAGGAGCGAGAAGGTGACCAGCGTGCCGACGACCGCCTGTTCGGTGCCGGCCGTCCGGCCTTGCGCGGCCAGGTAGAGCGGGCGCAGCAGGGTGATGAAGAAGAGCGGAAGAATCATCCGGCTCAGGAGCGGGCCGGGTTCGCGCAGCATCAGCAGCACGTTGTGGCGCACCAGGACGCTCAGGCGGGTGGCGGATTCACGCGGCGACATCACGGGGCTCCGTCTTCTCCTCGGTCGCTGCGGCCTCCAGGGAGTGGTAGAGGTCGTCCAGGCCGGGGCGGCGCATGTCGACGGACACGGGCGTGCGGCCGGAGGCGAGCAGGGCTGCCAGGTCGGCGCCGGGATCCGCGGTCGGCAGACGCAGTTCGGGCTCGGCCGGGTCGGCGAAGGTGACCCGGAGCTCGCCCGGCAGGTGGCGGGTGAGCTCCTCCTGCGTGCCCCGCGCGATGACGCGTCCGGCCCGGGCGAGCGCCAACGTGGCGTCGAGATCGACGAGTTCCGGCAGGTAGTGAGTCGTGTAGACGACGGCGGCGCCGGCTTCGGCGCGGGCCTTGACGGCGGCCAGCAGGGCCGAGCGGGTTTCCGGGTCGGCCCCGACGGTCGGTTCGTCCAGCAGCAGCAGCGGCGCAGCGCCGACCATGGCGGTGGCCGCCTGCGCGCGGCGGCGCTGGCCGCCGGACAGGACTCCTACGGGCCGGTCCGCGACGGCGGTCAGGTGAAGCTCCGCCAGGACCCGGGCGATCTCCGCATCTCGTGCCCGTCCACGCAGCCCGGCCAGTCCGGCGAACAGCCGCAGGTTCTCCCGCACGCTGACGCTGCCGTACAAGGCCAACTCCTGCGGGGCCACGCCGAGAAACCGCCGTGCGGCCCGGCCGGCCCGCAGCGCGTCCTGCGAGCCGATGCGTACCCGGCCCGCATCAGGACGCACGAGACCAGTGACGATCTCGACGAACGTGGTCTTTCCGGCACCGTTGTGCCCGATCAGGCCCACGATCTCGCCAGGCTCGACCGTTAGTTCGAAGCCGTCGAGCGCGCGACGTCGGCCGTAGTGCTTCACCAATCCTTCTGCCCTGAGCATTCCGCCTCCATGAGGTCTACGCCGTATACGTCTACACTGTAGACTCATGAGCGGCAGGCGGGAAGAGATACTGGACGCGGCACTGGCCATCGCCGACGAGCGCGGCCTCGAAGCCGTCTCGATGCGCACGCTGGCCGACCGCATCGGCGTCACGCCGATGGCGTTGTACCGGCATGTCAAGGACAAGGCCGCCCTGCTGGACGGCATGGTCGGACGCCTGCTCGCCGCGCTCCTGCCGTCGGACACCGCCAAGGAGCAAGCCTGGGACGAACGGCTCAACGCCCTCGCGCACGCCTGCCGAAAGGTGACCCAGCGGCACCCCTGGGCCGCACACCTGCTCTTTTCACGACCGGCTGTCACACCGGACGCTGTGCGCGCGGTGGACATCATCTACACCGCACTCATCGAAGCCGGAGTTCCCGAGCCCGAAGTACCCCGGCTGGAACGCCTGGTCAGCACCTTTGTGATCGGGTTCGCCGCCTCCGAGGCCTCGGGCCGCTTCACTCCCGGCGCCCTCGACCCGCGCAGCCGCCGCGGCCAACTCCCGGACAGCGAACTCCCCGGCCACTGCAGACTCGGTCCATGGCTGGACCTGCCCGTTGACCTCACCGCCGAGTTCGAGGCCGACCTCGACGACATCCGGCGACTGGTCAGGGCGGCCGCACGGCGACAGGACTGACCGCCGCCTCGGGGCACGGAGTTGGCCCCGGCCGCATGCCCAAAGGCCGCAGGCCACCCGTCGGTGACCTGCGGCCTCCTCATCTCCGTAGGCCGTGTGGGACTCGAACCCACAACCAATGGATTAAAAGTCCACTGCTCTGCCAATTGAGCTAACGGCCCGCACCCCGCAGCATAGCCCGGGGCCGGTCCCGGGACCGGCCCGGCCTGCTCAGGCCGTTGCGCCCCGCCGGTAGCCGAAGGTGGCGAACAGGGCCAGGACCAGGCCCCAGGCCGGCAGGATGCCCAGCGCCGCGGTGCTCGGCGAGTGGCCGAGGGCCAGGTCCGCCGCCAGCTCCTGGTACCGGTTGACCGGTGCCGCAGCCCAGCGCCAGCATCGTGACCGGCACGATGCCCACCCACAACAGGCAGGCGTACCCGGCCCATTCACCGGCGCTCAGCTGCACATGGTTCACCAGACCCCCGATCAGGCTGACGGCCACGATGGGGGCAGTGCCAGGAACATCGCGCTGATGCCCCGGCCGACCACCGCCGTCCCGGGCGGCAGCGGGGTGAGCCTCAACTGCCGCAGCAGGCCCGCCTTCTTGTCCTCCGAGACGGCACCGGAGGCGGATATCACGGCTCCCAGGGCGCCGAAGCCTGCCATCCCGGCCATGTTCCGGTAACTCTTCGTCACTTGTGCGAAGCTCACCGCTGCCTGAGTCATGCCAACGACGTTACGGAGCGGGCCGGGGCCGCCCCAGAGCCCCAAGAGACCGCAGGCCACCAAGTGGTGGCCTGCGGTCTCTTGGCACTGTGGGCCGTGTGGGACTCGAACCCACAACCAATGGATTAAAAGTCCACTGCTCTGCCAATTGAGCTAACGGCCCGCACCCCGCAGCATAGCCCGGCGGGCGCCGGGATCCCGAGTGGTTTCCCCGAGGGCCGCGGACGCGGAGAGCCCGCACGGTGCGCCTGCACCGTACGGGCTCTCCGGCCGGCCGTCAGCCGTTGCGCTTCCAGCGGGGCTTGTCGGCGCGCCGGTCGAAGGAGGCACCCGCGCCGCGGTGGTCGTCACGACGGCCGTACGGGCGGTCGCCGCCCGCGGAGCGGTGACCGCCGGCGGGGCGGTCATCGCGGCGGTCGCGGTTGAACGGACGGTCGCCACCGCCGGAGCGGTAGCCGCCGGCGGGGCGGTCATCGCGGCGGAAGCCGCCGGTCGGGCGGTCGTCACGACGGTCGTCCCGGCGGAAACCACCCTGCGGACGGTCATCACGGCGGAACGGACGCTCGTCGCGGCGGAAGCCGCCACGGTCGTCGCGGCGGTCGTCGCGGCGGAAGCCACCCTGCGGGCGGTCGTCCCGGCGGTCCCGGTTGAACGGACGGTCGTCGCGGCGGAAGCCGCCGGTCGGGCGGTCATCGCGACGGTCGTCCCGGCGGAAACCACCCTGCGGACGGTCATCACGGCGGAACCCGCCCTGCGGGCGGTCGTCCCGGCGGTCCCGGTTGAACGGACGCTCATCGCGACGGTCGTCCCGGCGGTCGTCACGACGCTCATCGCGGCGGAAGCCACCCCCGCGGCGCTCGAAGTTGCCCCGCTCGTCCCGGCGCTCGTGCGCGGGCGCGGTCTGCGCCGGCACGGCCGCAGCGACGGCGGTGGCCTCCTCCTGCGCGGCCGCGGTTTCCTCCGCGGCGGCCGCGACGGCGGCCTCCGGGTCCTCGCCGCGCTCACGGGCGGCGCGCGCCACCAGGCGGTCGGCCTCCTCGCGCAGCTCGGTCGCCCGGCGCTGGGCGCGCTCCAGCTGGCGGCCCAGGTCGGCGAGCTCGCGCTCGGCCTGCTTGGCGGCGTTGGCGGCGGAATCGGCCTGGACCTCGGTGAGCGAGCGGGCACCGGTGATCTTGGCGACGTCCTCGTCGAAGGCACCGGCCCCGGCGACCATGTGACGCGAGGCGTCCACGCCCGCGTCCTCCATCAGCCGGAAGATCTGGCGGCGCTGGTGCGGCAGCGCCAGCGAGACGACCGTGCCGGACTGGCCGGCCCGGGCCGTACGGCCGGAGCGGTGCAGGTAGTCCTTGTGGTCACCGGCCGGGTCGACGTTGAGGACCAGGTCGATGCCGTCCACATGGATGCCGCGCGCGGCGACGTCGGTGGCCACCAGGCAGTTGACATAGCCCGCCTTGAAGTCCTCCAGCACCCGGGTGCGCGCGCCCTGGGTCATGCCGCCGTGCAGCGCGTCGGCGCGCACCCCGGCGTCGACCAGCTGCTCGGCGACGCGGTCGGCGCCCATCTGGGTGCGGACGAAGATGATGGTGCGGCCCTTGCGGGCGGCGATGGCGGCGGTGACCGGGGCCTTGTCCTTGGGCTTCACGACCAGCACATGGTGGGTCATGGTGGTGACCGCACCCTGCGCAGCGTCCACCTCGTGGGTGACCGGGTCGACCAGGTAGCGCTTGACCAGGGTGTCGATCTCGTTCTCCAGCGTCGCGGAGAACAGCAGGCGCTGGCCGCCGGACGGCACCAGGTCGAGGATCTCGGTGACCTCGGGCAGGAAGCCCATGTCGGCCATCTGGTCGGCCTCGTCCAGGACGGCGACCTGGACCTTGTCGAGGGAGGCGGCACCGCGGTTGATGATGTCCCGCAGCCGGCCCGGGGTGGCGACCAGGATGTCGACGCCGCGCTCCAGGGCGTAGATCTGGTTGCCCATGGACGTACCGCCGCAGACGACCTTCATCTTCAGGCCGAGCACATCGCCGTACGGCTGGAGGGCGTCGGCGACCTGCATCGCCAGCTCACGGGTCGGGGTGAGGATCAGACCGCGGGGGCGCTTCTTCTCGGTGTGACCGCCGGCCAGCGTGGACAGCAGCGGCAGGCCGAAGGAGAGGGTCTTGCCGGAGCCGGTGCGGCCACGGCCCAGGATGTCCTTGCCGGCCAGGGCGTCCGGGATGGTCGCGGCCTGGATCGGGAAGGGGGTGGTGACGCCGTTCTGCGCGAGCTTGCGGACGATGGCCTCGTCCAGGCCGAGGTCACCGAAGGTGATCGTCGGCTCGGCGGCCTCCTCGACGACGGCCTCCTCGACGACGGCCTCGGTGGCCTCGTCGTTCTCGGGCAGGGTGGTGTGTTCAGTGGAAATAGACATGCGAAATGCGAAACCTTCCGGAGTTTCGGCACGCGCCCAAGCTCCGTGTCGGCTTCACAAATGACCGCCTCGATGCGGTCAGCCACGGCAAAGTAAGGAACGCGCCTCGCGGCGCGCTTCTGTCAGGGCGCCGGGCAAATGGGATCAAACGATCTACCACCATACGCACCTCCCACCCAACCGCGCAACCCGCCAGCTCAGACGGCCTATGACGGGCCGCTACGCCATCGGTCCGGCCTGCGGCGTGGGCCGGGGCGCGGGCGAGGTGGGCGGGGCGGGCGGTGTCGTGACGGGCGGGGACGGAGCCGGCGGGCTCGGCGGCCGGGAGGCCGCCGGGGACGAGGCGGGCGCCCTGCTCGGGGCCGGGCCGGGACCGCCCGGAGGCTTCGGCTGCGTACCCTGCCTGCCCGGCCGGGCAGGCGGCGGCGAATCATCCGACGCATCGGCGGACGGCGCGGCGGACGACGCCCCCGTGCGCGCCCCCTTGGCCGACGGGCTCCCGCTCGCTCCATGCCCCGCCTTGGCATCCGCGCGCCCCGGGCGCCCCCCGGGCACCGGATCCCCGCCATCCGGCTCGGTCCCGGCCTCCCGCTGCTTCCCCGAGGCGGAGGGCGCCGGACGGCCGGGGTCGCCGACGCTCATGCACCCGCCGAGCGCCAGGGTCGCCACGACCACGGCCGCAAAACGGGTAACCGCCGAGTGCACGGGGGATGCGGGGTGCACGGGGAGCGCGCGCATGGGGACCGCCTTCTTGGATCACAGGGGACAGCTCACTGCCCAACTGACCCCGCCCCGCCCAGGACACGCGCCCGCCGCGGGCGCGGCGAGAGCGTCCCGCCGAACGCCGGTCCGCGGGACGCGAGCCGCTCAGCCATAACCCAGTTCATGCAGCCGCCGGTCGTCGATCCCGAAGTGATGGGCGATTTCATGAACCACCGTCACCTCGGCCTCCGCCACGACCTCTTCCCTGGTCGCGCACATCCGCAGGGTCGGCCCCCGGTAGATGGTGATCCGGTCCGGCAGCACGCCCGCGTACCACTCGCCGCGCTCGGTCAGCGGTGTCCCCTCATAGAGCCCGAGCAGCTCCGGATCGTCCGCCGCGGGCTCGTCCTCCACGAACACCGCGACGTTGTCCATCAGCCGCGTCAGCTCCGGCGGGATCCGGTCCAGGGCCTCGGCGACCAGTTCCTCGAACTCCTCGCGCGTCATCTCCAGCACGCTGGCCATTGTCCGGCAAGCGCCCCTCGCGCGCCGGGCCGCGGGGACCGCCCGGACCGGTCCGGGAAACCGTTTTGGCGATACCTCCCCGCATCCCATATGCTTCTCACGTCCCCGAGGCGCCGCAAAGCGCCCAGGTGGGCCATCAGCCCTCATCGTCTAGTGGCCCAGGACGCCGCCCTTTCAAGGCGGTAGCACGGGTTCGAATCCCGTTGGGGGCACGCTTAACCATGTGCGAGACTAGTGCTCGCACATTGCAAGGTCCTGTGGAGCAGTTTGGAGTGCTCGCCACCCTGTCAAGGTGGAGGCCGCGGGTTCAAATCCCGTCAGGACCGCCGCGATCTTTCTTGGATCGCCTGGCTGGGTAGCTCAGTTGGTACGAGCGTCCGCCTGAAAAGCGGAAGGTCGCCGGTTCGACCCCGGCCCCAGCCACGGTGCGCCCCCCATCTCCGATGGGGGGCGCTGTTTTGTGTCCCGGGTGCGGCCCACGGCGGCACCGCCGGACCGCGGCGCCGCCGTGACTTCCCGCGATCGCGGCAGCCCCCTGGTCGCCGCTAAATGCATTCGCCGCTTCGCGGCCGCTGGTGCGATCCTGGAATCCGTATGTCTACGCAGCCTGCCCTCGCCACCTTCGCCGACCTCGCCGAGCGCCTGCCCGAGCTGATGCTGCGCGACCAGCAGCGGCTGGGGCACAGGCTCGACGGTGCACGCCGTATCCGCAAGCCCGAAGCCCGCGCTGCCGTCCTGGCCGAGATCACCGACGGGATCGCCGAGGCCGAACTGCGCGTCGAGGGCCGCCGGGCCGCCGTCCCCGCGGTCAGCTACCCGGGGCAGCTGCCGGTCAGCCAGAAGAAGGACGAGATCCTGGCGGCGATACGCGACCACCAGGTGGTGATCGTCGCGGGCGAGACCGGCTCCGGCAAGACCACCCAGATCCCCAAGATCTGTCTGGAACTCGGCCGGGGAATCAAGGGGCTGATCGGGCACACCCAGCCTCGCCGGATCGCCGCCCGCACGGTCGCGGAGCGGGTCGCCGAGGAGCTGCGGACGCCGCTGGGCGAGGCGGTCGGCTGGAAGGTCCGCTTCACCGACCAGGTCGGCGGTGACACCATGGTCAAGCTGATGACCGACGGCATTCTGCTCGCCGAGATCCAGACCGACCGCGAGCTGCGCCAGTACGACACGATCATCATCGACGAGGCCCATGAGCGCAGCCTCAACATCGATTTCATCCTGGGCTACCTCGCCCAGCTCCTCCCCCGCCGCCCCGACC
This sequence comes from Streptomyces xingningensis, assembly GCF_054957865.1. Taxonomy (NCBI): domain Bacteria; kingdom Bacillati; phylum Actinomycetota; class Actinomycetes; order Kitasatosporales; family Streptomycetaceae; genus Streptomyces; species Streptomyces xingningensis. Next base: position 17,949 of record NZ_JBDJPF010000027.1, on the reverse strand, counting down.
TCAAGGTCGTCATCACCTCCGCGACGATCGACCCGGAACGCTTCTCCCGGCATTTCGGCGAGGCACCGATCGTCGAGGTCAGCGGGCGCACCTATCCGGTGGAGGTGCGCTATCGGCCGCTGCTGGAGGGGGATTCCACCGACGCCGACCGCGACCAGGTCACCGCGATCTGCGATGCGGTGGACGAGCTGCAGCGCGAGGGCGACGGCGACATCCTGGTCTTCCTCTCCGGCGAGCGGGAGATCCGGGACACGGCGGATGCGCTGGAGAAGAAGAAACTCCGGCTGACGGAAATCCTGCCGCTGTACGCGCGGCTTTCGCATGCCGAGCAGCACCGGGTCTTCCAGCGGCACACCGGCCGCCGCATCGTGCTCGCCACGAATGTCGCGGAGACCTCACTGACCGTGCCCGGCATCCGGTATGTCATCGACCCCGGTTTCGCCCGCATCTCCCGCTACAGCCATCGCACCAAGGTGCAGCGGCTGCCGATCGAGCCCATCTCCCAGGCCAGTGCCAATCAGCGCAAGGGCCGCTGCGGCCGTACCAGCGACGGCATCTGCATCCGGCTGTACTCGGAGGACGATTTCCTGGTCCGCCCGGAATTCACCGACGCGGAGATCCTCCGGACGAACCTGGCCTCCGTCATTCTCCAGATGACCGCCGCCGGGCTGGGTGACATCGAGAAGTTCCCCTTTATCGACCCGCCGGACCGGCGCAACATCAAGGACGGCATCGACCTGCTCCAGGAGCTCGGGGCGATCGACCCGCAGCAGAAGGACGCGAAGAAGCGGCTCACCCAGCTCGGCCGCAAGCTCGCCCAGCTCCCGGTGGACCCCCGGCTGGCCCGGATGGTGCTGGAGGCGGACCGCAACGGCTGTGTGCGCGAGGTCATGGTGATCGCGGCCGCGCTGTCCATCCAGGATCCGCGCGAGCGGCCCGCGGACAAGCAGCAGCAGGCCGACCAGCAGCACGCCCGCTTCAAGGACGAGACCAGTGACTTCCTCGGCTTCCTCGGCCTCTGGCGCTATGTGCGCGAGCAGCAGAAGACGCTGTCCTCGTCCGCGTTCCGGCGCATGTGCAGGTCGGAGTTCCTGAACTATCTGCGCATACGCGAATGGCAGGACATCTATTCACAGCTGCGCACGGTCGCCAAGGGCATGGGCATCCACCTCTCCGAGGAGGACGCGGCGCCGGAGCGGGTGCACCAGTCGCTGCTCGCCGGGTTGCTCTCGCACCTTGGCCTGAAGGACACCGATAAGAACGAGTATCTCGGCGCCCGCAGCGCCAAATTCGCGGTCTTCCCGGGCTCGGCGCTCTTCAAGAAGCAGCCCCGCTGGGTCATGTCCGCCGAGCTGGTCGAGACCTCCCGGCTCTGGGCGCGGGTCAATGCCCGTATCGAACCGGAGTGGATCGAACCGCTCGCCCAGCACCTGGTCAAGCGGAACTACAGCGAGCCGCACTGGGAGCAGAAGCAGGCGGCCGTGATGGCCTATGAGCGGGTGACGCTCTATGGCATCCCGGTCGTGGCCCAACGGAAGGTCAATTACGGGCGGATCGACCCGGAGACCAGCCGGGCGCTCTTCATCCGCAACGCCCTGGTCGAGGGCGACTGGCGCACGCAGCACCAGTTCTTCCACGACAATCGCAAACTGCTCGGCGAGGTCGAGGAGTTGGAGCACCGCGCCCGCCGCCGCGACATCCTCGTGGACGACGAGACGCTGTTCGACTTCTACGATCAGCGACTGCCCGAACACGTCGTTTCAGGTGCGCACTTCGACTCGTGGTGGAAGCACAAGCGGCGCGAAGAGCCGGAGTTGCTCAATTTCGAGCACTCCATGCTCATCAACGAGAACGCGGAGGCGGTCACCAAGGCCGACTACCCGGACTCCTGGCGGCAGGGCCGGCTGAAGTTCAAGGTGACGTACCAGTTCGAGCCGGGTGCGGACGCGGACGGCGTGACCGTCCACATCCCGCTCCAGGTGCTCAACCAGGTCACGTCCGAGGGCTTCGACTGGCAGATCCCCGGCCTGCGCGAGGGCCTGGCGACGGAGCTGATCCGCTCGCTGCCGAAGCCGATCCGCCGCAACTGCGTACCGGCGCCGGACTACGCCGCGCGTTTCCTCGACGGCGTGGTGCCCCTCCAGGGGCCGCTGACGTCCGCCATGGCGCGCGAGCTGCAGCGGATGACGGGCGTACGGATGGAGGCCGAGGACTTCGACCTCGCCAGGGTCCCGGACCATCTGAAGATCACCTTCAGGGTCGTCGACGAGCGCAAGCGGAAGATCGCCGAGGACAAGGACCTCGAGGCGCTGCGGATCCGGCTCAAGCCGAAGACACAGGCCGCGATCACCAAGGCCTTCGAGAAGGCCGCCGAGTCCTCCCCCGGCGCCGCCGCGGGCCCCGAGCAGCGCTCCGGACTGACCCGGTGGACGATCGGCGCGCTTCCGCGCACCTTCGAAACCCGGCGAGCGGGCCAGCCGGTCAAGGCCTACCCGGCACTGGTCGACGAGGGCGCCTCGGTGGCCGTACGGCTCTTTGACACCGAGCCGGAGCAGCGCGAGGCGATGTGGCGCGGCACCCGTCGGCTGATCCTGCTCAACCTGCCCTCCAACCCCGCGAAATTCGCCCAGTCCAAGCTCGGCAACCCGCAGAAGCTCGCCCTCTCCCGCAATCCGCACGGCTCGATCCAGGCGCTCTTCGAGGACTGTGTCTCGGGTGCGGCGGACAAGCTGATCGCCGTGCACGGCGGGGTGGTCTGGGACGAGGAGTCCTTCCGCAAGCTCTTCGACGAGGTGCGGGCCGACATCACGGATGTGACGCTGGACACCATCCGCAAGGTGCAGGAGGTGCTGGCCGCCTGGCAGGCGTGCGAGCGGCGGCTGAAGGCCACCACCAGCCCGGTCCTGCTCACGTCCGTCACGGATGTCAAGGAACAGCTGGCGGAGCTGGTCAAGCCCGGCTTTGTGACCGCTCACGGGGTGCACCGGCTCCCCGATCTGCTGCGCTATCTGGTGGCCGTCGACCGGCGGCTGACCCAGCTGCCCACCAACGCCGAGCGGGACCGGGCACGGATGGCAAAGGTCGAGGAGATGCGGGACGAGTACGCCTGGCTGCTGGAGCAGTTCCCCGCGGGCCGCCCGGTTCCCCAGGAGGCACGGGACATCCGCTGGATGATCGAGGAGCTCCGGGTGAGCTACTTCGCGCACGCCCTCGGCACCGCCTATCCGGTCTCGGACAAGCGGATCGTCAAGGCCATCGACCGGCTCGCGCCCTGACCTGGAGATCGGGTTCGACCGCACCCCCTGACCTGCTGTAGAGTCTTGCTTCGCAGCCCCGCGGAGGCGGAGCGCGAAGCAAGGTCCTGTGGAGCAGTTTGGAGTGCTCGCCACCCTGTCAAGGTGGAGGCCGCGGGTTCAAATCCCGTCAGGACCGCACTAGATTGAGGCCCGCACCCGGTACGCCGGTGCGGGCCTTGCTGTTGCCCGGCTTCGGCAAGTCACCTCAAAACGGCAGTAGTTGAAGGCCCGGATTCCCTCGAGGGAGCCGGGCCTTCCCGTCACCCGCCTTGACTGCGACACGTGCCAGGGGTACCCAGTCAAGAGGAGGTGCTGTGCTCGATGACGACCACCGAACGGGCAAACGGCATCCGGCACGAGACGCGGGCACTGCTGCGTGCTCATCTCTCGGCCGCCGTCGGCTACCGGCACCTGACCAGACACTGTCCGGTCTGCCACCGGCTGCTGCGGCTCGTCCAGGAGTCCGCGGCCGGGGAGGCCCCGGTGCCTTCCCCGCGGACCCTGGACACCGCTCTGGCGGCCGAGGGCGCCCAGGGCCCGCGGAAGACACGCCGGGACGAAAGTCCCGCCGCGTGGTGACCAACGGCGGTCTCCGCCACGGCAGTCGGCTGTCAGGCTGGCAGCGGACGTCCTTCTGTCGCCCGCTCTACCGCAGCGGCGCGCGGAGCGACAAGCGCGCCGGGCTGTGACGGGAGTCACCGAAGGAGTTTCCGAGCGGGGGGAACTGGCACTCCGCTCCTCATGGGTCAATTTAATATGTGCAATTGCACCGACCGTTCAACCAACCCCCAAAGCTCTCAACCCGGCCGGAACCACCCCACCCCCGACCGGCCCTCCGGGACTTGCGGCCGGCCGCCCGGCCCGAAATCGGGCATAAAAAGATCGCGCTGGACCCGGCGGAGTCCAGCGCGATCGACGACCCGGCCGGCGACGTGCCCGGGAAACGGGCATGGATCCCGTTGGGGGCAGGTATCCGTCGCCGGTGAATCAGGTGGAGCTTGGGGGTTGGGCGGTCACCGGGTTGGGGGCCCCGGAAAATGCCCGGTCATGCGGTAGTTCAGGCCTCGCTGCGCTGCTGCGGAATGCCCGCCAGCAGTGCGCGGACCTCCGCTTCGCGGTAACGGCGGTGCCCTCCGAGCGTACGGATGGACGTGAGCTTGCCTGCCTTGGCCCACCGCGTGACCGTCTTCGGGTCCACGCGGAACATCGTGGCAACCTCAGCCGGGGTCAGCAGCGGCTCGGCATCAGGGGTGCGAGCGGTCATGAGCGGCCTCCTCGGGAGAACCGAGTTCAGGATCGGTTCTTTCCTCTAAATTCTGCACCTTGACCCACGTTGCCCGAAATGGCAGACGCGGGCCGAGTCGGTTATAGGACGAACGGCTTGTCCTCGGCACTACAACTACACCATCTGTCCAGCCACGTCGGCCAAACCGACGGAATTGCCCTCTCAGGTGTTCAACCTCAACGGAAGCCGATGGACCATGCCATAGCGGACAGTCACGTCACCGTGACGATCAGTCACAGTGGGATCAGGGGTCATCAGACCCGCCAAGGAGTGCAATACCGATCAATCCACCCTTACTCGGACGGAAGGAGTCCTTCCCGGACTCCTTGTCCTATTTTGCCACGAGGGTGGGCGATGGGCGCAAGACCTAACGTAAGTGCGTTAGATCACGGTTGCTCCAATGGCCCGGATCGGGACCTAGGTCCCTTATCCCGAACCCGCGTCATCCCAGAGTGGCCTCCCGAGGCCTCAGTTGGCGAACTGACGGTCCCTTACCGCCCGCCAGCGCTCCGTCAGCCGCTCATACGCCTCGCTCGCCCGCGCTCCGTCCCCGGCCCGCAGGGCGGCCAGTCCCTCCGCCGTGTCGGCCGCGGAGCGGTCGTCGGCGAGCTGCGCCTCCGGCACCATGTGCACCAGCCCGCCGTAGTCCAGCTCCACCAGCGAGCGCGGGTGGAACTCCTCCAGCCAACGCCCCACATCCACCAGGCCGTCGATCAGCGGCCCCTCCTCGATGGCATCCCGGAGCGTGCGCAGCCCCCGGGCGACCCGCCGCCGGGCCTGCACCATGGGGGTGCGATAGCGCAGGACGAGCCCCTCCCCCTCCGGGGCCTTGCCGTACTCGCGCTCCCCGTCGGCGAAGAGGACGAACCAGCGCAGCGGCACCTGCCAGGTCGCGGTCCGGATCCACGGCCGGGCGTCCGGGTTGCACTCCAGCCAGCGCACATAGTCGGCCTCGGCCTGGCGGCGCACCACCGGCGGCAGCACCGCATCCAGCACCGGCTCCGCGAAGCGCTCGGAGAGCTCCTCCAGCGCCAGCCAGCCGCGCAGCCGGGTGCGCCAGGGGCAGACGCAGACGACGCCGTCCACCACCGTCACAAAGGCGTCGGCGCTCTCGTGCACCGGCACCGGCACCGGCGGGGTGGGCAGCAAGTCGGCCAGCGAACGCCGCAGTTCGTCCTGCGCCGTCGGCAGATCCGCCCGGCGCGCATAGCCCGCCCAGTGCGCACGTTCCGGCTCGGGGAAGGCACCCAGCGGTTCATAGACCCGAAGATATGCCGCGTACGGGACGGTCACCGACGACGCCAGACCCACGCTCGCTCCCTCAAGCCATTGGCGGCCACCGGGGAGTTGCCGCTGCCCTCCCCTTCCGGACCGTTCCACCGTCCAAATCGTCCCATGACGCCGGAGCCCGGGAGGGTGATCCTCGGCACCGGGCCGGTGCGGCGGGCCCACAGGCCCTACGCTCGTCCCAACCGGCCCTCCCTCACCCCCGGAGGGCGACCTCCGCGAGACATATGGAGTCACCACCGTGACTGACGTACGTCCCACCTCCCCCAAGCACTCCGTGCAGGGGGTACCCCCAGGCACGGAGAGCGTGCTGCACACCCTCTTCCGGTCCGACCTCGGCGGCCATGAGCAAGTCGTGCTCTGCCAGGACCGCGAGAGCGGGCTCAAGGCCGTCGTCGCCCTCCACTCCACCGCCCTGGGCCCCGCCCTCGGCGGCACGCGTTTCTACCCGTACGCCTCCGAGGAGGAGGCCGTCCGGGATGCGCTCAACCTCTCGCGCGGAATGTCCTACAAGAACGCCCTGGCGGGCCTTGACCACGGCGGCGGGAAGGCCGTGATCATAGGTGATCCCGACGAGATCAAGACCGAGCAACTCCTGCTCGCCTACGGTCGGTTCGTGGCCTCTCTCGGCGGCCGTTATGTCACCGCCTGCGATGTCGGCACCTATGTGCGGGACATGGACGTCGTCGCCCGCGAGTGCCGCTGGACCACCGGGCGCTCGCCCGAGCACGGCGGCGCCGGGGACTCCTCGGTGCTCACCGCGTTCGGTGTCTTCCAGGGCATGCGGGCGGCGGCGCAGAACCAGTGGGGCGAGCCGACGCTGCGCGGCCGCCGGGTGGGCGTCGCGGGGATCGGGAAGGTCGGCCACCACCTGGTCGGGCATCTGATCGAGGATGGCGCCGAGGTCGTGGTCACCGATGTGCGGGCGGCCGCCGTGGAGCAGATCACCGCCCGCCATCCGCAGGTCACCGCCGTGCCGGACGCAGCCGCGCTGGTCCGCACCCCGCTCGACGTCTACGCCCCCTGCGCCCTCGGCGGCGCGCTGGACGACGAAACCGTGGCCGCCCTCACCGCCACCGTGGTGTGCGGCGCGGCCAACAACCAGCTCGCCCACCCCGGGGTCGAGAAGGACCTCGCCGACCGCGGCATCCTCTACGCCCCGGACTATGTGGTGAACTCCGGCGGCGTGATCCAGGTCGCGGAGGAGCTGCACGGTTTTGACTTCGACCGGGCGAAGGCGAAGGCGACCAGGATCTTCGACACGACTCTGGCCATATTCGACCGGGCCCGGCTGGACGGCATCCCGCCGGCCGCGGCAGCCGACCGGCTCGCCGAACAGCGCATGGCCGAGGCCCGTTCGGCCGCCGTGCCCCGGCAGACCCGGCGCTAAGCGGTCTCCGATCTGGTGGACGGGACCCGCACAGCGGTCCCCACAGACACGCCGCCGGGGGGTGGCAAGCGAGAGATCGCTCACCACCCCTCGGCGGGTCGCCGCGAAGGACGGGTTAAAATCGCAGCTGACCAGCGGGGACGGGGCGCCTCGCGGGTTGTGCTCCGTGGCACGTCATGCGGGCGACGTACCGTATGACGGCGGAAGCAGGTACCGTTGAAGTCCTACAGGACGGATCCCTAAGCAGGGGTCCGCTCTGATCATGATCGTGAACGCGTGTCAAGACTCTGGGGCCGTCGAGCCCCGTCATTGAGGGGGTCGAGCCATGGGGCGCGGCCGGGCTAAGGCCAAGCAGACAAAGGTCGCCCGCCAGCTGAAGTACAGCAGCGGCGGGACGGACCTCTCACGTCTGGCCGACGAGCTGGGCGCAACATCGCCGACGAAGCAGCCGCCGAACAGCGAGCCGCTCGACGACGAGCTGGACGACGACCCGTACGCTCAGTACGCGGCGCGTTACAACGACGATGAGGACGAGGACGAGCACTCCGCGTCCGATCAGTCCGCATACCGTCGCCGCGCTTGACGCGAAGACTCTCACCGACCCGGTCCGGGGCCTCGCCCCGGACCGGGTTCTGTGCTGCCCGGAGCGACTCAGGCTGAGTGGTCACCGGTCAGGGTCACCGGCTCGGGGTGGTCGCCGCGCTCGGTGATCTCCCCCGCGACCCAGGAGTCCACGCCCCGGTCGGCGAAGGTGGCCAGCGCCACATCCACGGATTCCGGCGGCACGACGGCGATCATGCCGACGCCCATGTTCAGGGTCTTCTCCAGCTCCGGCCGCTCGACCTCGCCGAGTCGGCCGACCAGGTCGAAGACCGCGCCCGGTGCCCAGGTCGACCGGTCGATGCTCGCCTGGAGGTGATCCGGGATCACTCGTGCCAGATTGTTGGCGAGTCCGCCACCGGTGATGTGCGAGAAGGCATGCACCCTGGCCGTGCGGGTGAGGGCCAGGCAGTCCAGCGAGTAGATCCGGGTGGGCTCGAGCAGCTCCTCGCCGAGGGTGCGGCCGAACTCCGGAACCTCTCGGTCCAGCTTCCAGCCGGCCCGGTCGAACAGCACATGACGAACCAGCGAGTACCCGTTCGAGTGAAGTCCGGACGAGGCCATCGCGATGACGGCATCACCCGTGCGAATGAGATCCGCGCCCAGCACCCGGTCGGCCTCGACCACGCCCGTACCGGCACCGGCGACATCGAACTCATCGGCGCCGAGCAGCCCGGGGTGCTCCGCGGTCTCGCCGCCGACCAGGGCGCAGCCCGCGAGCGCGCACCCCTCGGCGATGCCCTTGACGATGGCGGCGACCCGCTCGGGGTGGACCTTGCCGACGCAGATGTAGTCGGTCATGAACAGCGGTTCGGCACCGCAGACCACCAGGTCGTCGACGACCATGCCGACCAGGTCGTGGCCGATGGTGTCGTAGACGCCCAGCCGGCGGGCGATGTCGACCTTGGTGCCGACGCCATCGGTGGCGGAGGCGAGCAGCGGGCGCTCATAGCGCTTGAGGGCGCTTGCGTCGAAGAGGCCGGCGAAGCCGCCGAGGCCGCCCACCACCTCGGGGCGGGTCGCCTTCTTGACCCATTCCTTCATGAGTTCGACGGCGCGGTCGCCCGCTTCGATGTCGACGCCCGCGGCTGCGTAGCTGGCACCGGTTGTCTCGGATGACATGGGTCCTGAGAACTTTCCCTGTAGTGGATGAGCGGCGGGTTGCTTACGGGCGGCGCAGGGCGTCCGCGGCGTCGGGGCCGCCTGCGAGCTCGGTCTCCAGCAGGTGCTTGCCGAGCAGCTCGGGGTCGGGCAGTTCCATCGGGTACTCGCCGTCGAAGCAGGCACGGCAGAGGTTGCCCTTGGCGATCGTGGTCGCCTCGATCATGCCGTCGATGGAGATATAGGCGAGGGAGTCGGCGCCCAGGGACTTGCCGATCTCCTCGACGGTCATCCCGTTGGCTATCAGCTCCGCACGGGTGGCGAAGTCGATGCCGAAGAAGCAGGGCCACTTGATCGGCGGGGAGGAGATCCGGATGTGCACCTCGGCGGCGCCGGCCTCGCGCAGCATCCGCACCAGGGCGCGCTGGGTGTTGCCGCGGACGATGGAGTCGTCCACGACCACCAGGCGCTTGCCCCGGATGACCTCCTTGAGCGGGTTGAGCTTGAGGCGGATGCCGAGCTGGCGGATGGTCTGGCTGGGCTGGATGAAGGTACGGCCCACATAGCTGTTCTTGACCAGCCCGGAGCTGTAGGGGATTCCGCTGGCCTCGGCATAGCCCACGGCGGCGGGGGTGCCGGACTCCGGAGTCGCTATCACCAGGTCGGCCTCGGCCGGGGCCTCGGCGGCGAGGCGGCGGCCCATCTCCACCCGGGAGAGGTAGACATTGCGGCCCGCGATGTCGGTGTCGGGCCGGGCGAGGTAGACGTACTCGAAGACACAGCCCTTGGGGCGGGCCTCGGCGAAGTTGCTGCTGCGGACGCCGTTCTCGTCGATGGCGATCAGCTCGCCGGGCTCCACCTCACGGACGAAGGTGGCGCCGACGATGTCCAGGGCGGCGGTCTCGGAGGCGACGACCCAGCCGCGCTCCAGCCGGCCGAGGACCAGCGGGCGGATGCCCTGGGGGTCACGGGCGGCGTAGAGGGTGTGCTCGTCCATGAAGACGAGCGAGAAGGCGCCCTGCACCACGGGCAGGACCTTGGTGGCCGCCTCTTCCACGGTCAGCGGCTTGCCGTCGACGGCCTGCCCGGCCAGCAGGGCGGTGACCAGGTCGGTGTCATTGGTCGCGGCGACCTGGGTGGCCCGGCCGTTCTCCTTGGGGAGCGCGGCGACCAGCTCGGCCAGCTCGGCCGTGTTGACCAGGTTGCCGTTGTGGCCCAGGGCGATGGACCCGTTGGCGGTGGCCCGGAAGGTGGGCTGGGCGTTCTCCCACACCGAGGCACCGGTGGTGGAGTAGCGGGCATGGCCCACCGCGATATGGCCCTGGAGCGAGCCGAGCGAGGTCTCGTCGAAGACCTGGGAGACCAGGCCCATGTCCTTGAAAACGAGGATCTGGGAGCCGTTGCTCACTGCGATGCCCGCGGACTCCTGTCCACGGTGCTGCAGCGCATACAGTCCGAAATAGGTGAGTTTGGCGACCTCTTCGCCCGGCGCCCAGACACCGAAGACGCCGCAAGCGTCCTGGGGGCCCTTCTCGCCGGGGAGCAGGTCGTGGTTGAGTCGTCCGTCACCACGAGGCACACCTTGAGTCTATGGCAGCCGCGAGGTTCATCCGAACCGGGGACGACCAGGGATGTCTCACACCACGCACAGCCACTTGGTGTCTACAGCGAATCACCGCGCGGCTGTTCCCGGCTCAGCCGAGCAGCGGAAGTTGCGGGGAAATGTCCGCGCGTTCACCGCCGGCCGAGACCCGTGCGTCGTCGACGGCGGAGGCCCAGTCCGTCCGGCCGGTGGCCAGCCGGATCCAGGTGAGGGGGTCGGTCTCGACCACGTTCGGCGGGGTGCCGCGGGTGTGCCGGGGGCCCGCCACGCACTGCACCACGGCGAACGGCGGGATACGGACCTCGACCGAGCCGCCGGGGGCCTTGGCGGCCAGCGCGTCGGCCAGCAGCCGGGTCACGGCGGCCAGGGCCTGCCGGTCATGGGAGACGGTCAGTCCGGTGGCGGCGGCCAGGTCGTCGCCGTGCACCACGGTTTCCAGCAGCCGGGTCACCAGGAAGTCGAGCACGGTCATGGGGCCGACCCGGGTGGCGATCACGGTGGCCGGGTCCGTCCCGTCCGCAGCCTCGACCGCCGTGTCCGAGGCCGCGGCGAAGCGGGCCGCCACGGCCCTCGGTTCCCCGCCCAGGGCCGCCGCGGCCGAGGTCACCGTGGTCGCGACGACCTCCGCGTAATCGCGCAGCAGGCCCGGGTAGTTGGGCAGGCCGACCCTCGGTTCGGCCGGGGCGGGGCGCGGTTCGGCGAGGCGCAGCGGCAGTTGTTCCAGGGTGGCGGCGATGTGGACGATCAGTTCGCGGACCGTCCAGGTCCCGAGCCGGGTGGGGGCCGCGAGGCGCGCGGGGGCGTCGGGTGCGGCACAGAGCCCGTCCACCGTCTCGCGCAGGGCGCGGAGTTGGCTCGCCAGGGCGGCCCTCGTCCTGGCGGGCTCGTAGGTGCGGGCGCGGGGCTTGCGTTGGGCGGCTGTCATGCCGCCGAGACTAATCCGGAGCGCCTGAACCCGGCTGCGGCGCCGATCCAAAGGTCCCGAGCCCGGACTCCAGCATCGCGAACGCCCGCTCGGCAAGGGCGACCGCGTCGGGGTGGACCTCTTCGGGGGTGTCCCCGGCCAGCAGCCGTTGGTGGTTGTAGGCCATCAGCGCATTGCGGGTGCCCATCAACAGCCCCGCGGCGACCGGTGCCAGCTCGGCTTCCTCGGGGCCGACGGCCGCAGCGATCTCCTCGGTGAGCAGCTTCTGGGCCCGCGCGGAGAATTGCAGGGCGCGGGCCCGCAGGGCGGGAGTGTCCTCGATCAAGCGGCGCACCGCGGCGATTTCGGGTGCGCCGCTCAGCGCCACCGAGGGGTCGTGGGCGGCGAGGGCCGCAATGAACTGCCTGCGAACCGCGGCCACCATCGACTCTCCGGGCCGCCGGTCGCGTACGGCGCGGGCGGCGTCCTCGAGGTGCTCCTCCATCGGGCCGAGGATCAAGTCCTCTTTGGAGGATACGTAGTTGAAGACGGTCATCTTTGAGACCTGGGCCGCGGCGGCGATTTCGGCGACGGACACCTTGTCGTAGCCGCGCTCGAGGGCCAGCTCCCTGGCGGCCCTCCACAGGGCGCGCCGAGTCTGTTCCTTCTTGCGTTCACGGAGGCCCCGCCCATCGGTCATGCCACGACTGTACCAAGGCGATTTTTTGACCGAGATATTAAACTTACTCGGATCAAGAATTGACTCAGTACATGTTTGGTGGGCAAGATGTGCCGGGCGCCGATTCCCGTCCGCCCGCCGGTCTTTCAAGGGGGAACCCATGAGCGAACGAAGTGAGCAGAGGCGGTTCAGGGCCGCCCTTCTGGTCTGTATGGCCACGATCCTGCTGGCGGTGATCGACCAGAACATCGTGTCGGCCGCCACCGTCCCCATCGCCCGCGAGCTGGATCCCGAGCACGGCATCGACCGGATCCCCTGGCTGATCAGTGCCTTCGCCCTGGCCGCGACCGCCGCCCTGCCGCTGTACGGCAAGCTGTGCGACACCCTGGGTGCCAAACGGGTCTTCCTCGGGGCGATCGCCGTGTTTCTGCTCGGCTCGGCGCTGTGCGGCGCCGCGCAGTCCATGAACCAACTCATCGTGTTCCGCGCGGTGCAGGGGCTCGGCGGCGGCGGGCTGATGAGCGTCACCATGGTCGTCATGGCTCAACTGCCGAGGCCGGACGGGGAAAGCAGAGGGAACAGCACCGCCATGGGCGGCATCATCGCGGGCGCGGGCATGGCACTGGGTCCGGTACTCGGCGGGCTGCTCGCCGACCACGCCGACTGGCGCTGGGTGTTCTACGTCAACCTGCCCATCGGCGTGGCCGTGCTCGCCCTGGCGGCCGTGCTCATCAGGATCCCCCGTCAGGGCACCCGGCACCGCATCGACTTCCTCGGCGCCGGGCTCGCCGCCGCGTTCGCCGTCACCCTCTTGCTGATCTCCGAGTGGGGCGGCAAGGAGTACGCCTGGGGCTCACCGGCCGTCCTCGGGCTGATCGGTGCGACCGTGCTGCTGCTGGTCCTGTTCGTCTGGCGGCAGGCCACGGCGGCCGAGCCCGTGCTACCGCTGTCGATGTTCCGCAACCCGGTGCTGGTGAAGGCATTTGCCCTGCAAGGACTCATGGGCGTGGCCATGCTGGGGTCGATCGTCTATGTCATCCTCTATCTGCAGGTGGCCCGGGGTATCGCGGCCACCTCCGCCAGCCTCTTTATGATCCCCATGGCGGCGGGACTCACCATCGTCGGTCTGCTCTCCGGCCGGCTGGCCGGGCGCGGCTGGTCGACGCGGACGTTTGTGATCAGCGGGACGAGCTGTGTGACCGTCGCCCTGGGGGCGCTCGCCACCACGGGCGTCCACACCGGACTGTGGCTCGTCGGCGCCGAACTGCTGCTGCTGGGCGTGGGGTTCGGGCAGCTGCTGGGACAGCTCATCCGGCTGGCCCAGGAGACGGCGCCGCGCCACCAGCTGGGGGTGGCGACCACCGGCATCCGCTTCTTCCAGAGCCTGGGCGGCGCGTTGGGCACCACCCTCTTCGGCACGGTGCTGAGCCGGATGTACGAGTCCAAGGTACCGGGCGGGTCCACCAGCGGGATCGCCGCGCTGGCGGGTGCGGAACACGCCCACGCGGTACGGGCGTTCGTGACCTCGGTGGACACGGTGTTCGCCTGTGCGGCGGGGGCGATGGTGATCGCGGTGGTGCTGGCGCTCCGGCTGCGGGTGCCGGCCGCTGCCGCGGAGGAGCCGGACGGGCCGGCTGGTCGGCCCGTCCGGCAAGGTGAACCGGCTACCCGAACAGCGCCGGGAGCGTAGCTTCGTACGCCTCCCGCAGCTCGGTCAGCGGGAGGGTGAACTGGCCCTGGATGTCTACGACCGCAGTTGAATCAAGCACAGAACCGTCCACGACCCCGATCCGCACCGCCGGGAGACCCCGCGCCCCGCACATGTCGCCGAACCTCAGCTCCTCGCTGCGCGGCACCGCGACCACCGCGCGGCCCGCGGACTCCGAGAAGAGGAAGACAAACGGGTCGAGGCCGTCCGGGACGACGATCCGCGCGCCCCGTCCGCCGCGCAGGCAGGACTCCGCCAGGGCCTGGACCAGCCCGCCGTCCGACAGGTCGTGGGCGGCGTCGACCATGCCGTCGCGGGAGGCCGCAATCAGGATCTCGCCGAGCAGCTTCTCGCGCTCCAGGTCCACGGCCGGCGGCAGCCCGCCCAGGTGGTCGTGGATCACCTGGGCCCAGGCCGAGCCGCCCAGCTCCGCACGGGTGTCACCCAGCAGATAGAGCAGCTGGCCCTCCTCCGAGAAGGCCATCGGCGTACGGCGGTTGACGTCGTCGATGACGCCCAGCACGGCGACCACGGGGGTCGGGTGGATGGCGGTCTCGCCGGTCTGGTTGTAGAGCGAGACATTGCCGCCGGTGACCGGGGTGCCCAACTCCAGGCAGCCGTCCGCCAGACCGCGGGTGGCCTCGGCGAACTGCCACATCACGGCCGGGTCTTCGGGCGAGCCGAAGTTGAGGCAGTTGGAGATGGCCAGCGGGCGGGCGCCGGAGGCGGCCACATTGCGGTACGACTCGGCCAGCGCGAGCCGCGCGCCCGCATAGGGGTCCAGCTTGGTGTAACGGCCGTTGCCGTCCGTGGCGATGGCGACACCGAGGTTGGTGTCCTCGTCGACGCGGACCATGCCGGAGTCCTCCGGCTGGGCGAGGACGGTATTGCCCTGGACGAAACGGTCGTACTGGTCGGTGATCCAGGACTTGGACGCCTGGTTGGGGGAGGCGATGACCTTGAGGACCTGTGCGCGCAGTTCGTCCGGGGTCGCCGGGCGGGGCAGCTTCGCCGCGTCGTCCGCCTGGAGGGCGTCCTGCCAGTCGGGGCGGGCGTACGGGCGCTCGTACACCGGGCCCTCATGGGCGACCGTGCGCGGCGGCACGTCGACGATCTGTTCCCCGTGCCAGAAGATCTCCAGCCGCTCGCCGTCGGTGACTTCACCGATGACGGTGGCGATCACATCCCACTTCTCGCAGATCTCCAGGAAGCGTGCCACCTTGTCCGGCTCGACGATCGCGCACATGCGCTCCTGCGACTCGCTCATGAGGATCTCCTCGGGCGAGAGGGTCGCATCGCGCAGCGGGACCGTGTCGAGTTCCACCCGCATGCCACCGGAACCAGCACTGGCCAGCTCGCTGGTGGCGCAGGACAGGCCTGCGCCGCCGAGGTCCTGGATGCCGTCCACCAGGTCCTCGCGGAAGATCTCCAGGGTGCACTCGATGAGGAGCTTCTCCTGGAAGGGGTCGCCGACCTGGACGGCCGGACGATTGGCCGAGACCCCGTCGGGACTGTCAGCGTCGAAGGTCTCGGAGGCCAGGACGGAGACCCCGCCGATGCCGTCGCCACCGGTACGGGCGCCATAGAGGATGACCTTGTTGCCCGCCCCGGAGGCCTTCGCCAGGTGGATGTCCTGGTGCTTCATCACGCCCACGCACAGCGCGTTGACCAGCGGGTTGCCCTGATAGCAGGGGTCAAAGACGACCTCGCCGCCGATGTTGGGCAGCCCCAGGCAGTTGCCATAGCCGCCGATGCCCGCGACCACCCCGGGGAGTACCCGCTTGGTGTCGGGGTGGTCGGCGGCGCCGAACCGCAGCGGGTCCATCACGGCGACCGGGCGGGCGCCCATGGCGAGGATGTCGCGGACGATGCCGCCCACGCCGGTGGCCGCGCCCTGGTAGGGCTCGATGTAGGAGGGGTGGTTGTGCGACTCGACCTTGAAGGTCACCGCATAGCCCTGGCCGACGTCGACCACGCCCGCGTTCTCGCCGATGCCGACCAGCAGCGCGTCGTTTTCCGGGGCCTTCTCGCCGAACTGGCGGAGGTGGACCTTGCTGCTCTTGTATGAGCAGTGCTCGGACCACATCACGGAGTACATGGCGAGCTCGGCGCCGGTGGGGCGGCGGCCCAGGATGGCGCGGATGCGCTCGTACTCGTCCTGTTTGAGGCCGAGTTCGGCCCAGGGCTGGGGGGTGTCGGGCGTCTCGGCCGCGTGCTTGACCGTGTCCAGGCTCATGCGTTGACCAGCCTCTTGAGGATCGAGGTGAAGAATCCGAGGCCGTCCGTGCGGCCGGTGCCGACCAGCGGCTCGACCGCGTGCTCGGGGTGGGGCATCAGGCCGACGACATTGCCCGCCGCGTTGGTGATGCCCGCGATGTCGCGGAGCGAGCCATTGGGGTTGCCGTCGAGGTAGCGGAAGGCGACGCGGCCCTCGGCCTCGAGCTCGTCCAGGGTGCGCTCGTCGGCCACATACCGGCCGTCGATGTTCTTCAGCGGGATGGAGATCTCCTCGCCCGCCATGTAGTCGGAGGTCCAGGCGGTCTCCGCGTTCTCCACCCGCAGCCGCTGGTCGCGGCAGACGAAGTGCAGGTGGTTGTTGCGCAGCATCGCGCCGGGGAGGAGGTGCGTCTCGGTGAGCACCTGGAAGCCGTTGCAGATGCCCAGGACGGGCATCCCGCCCCTGGCCTGGTCGATGACGGTCCCCATGACCGGCGAGAAGCGGGAGATGGCGCCCGCCCGCAGATAGTCGCCATAGGAGAAACCGCCGGGCAGTACGACGGCATCGACCTGCTTGAGGTCCTTGTCCCGGTGCCACAGCGGCACGGGTTCGAGGCCGGCGATGCGGACCGCGCGCTGGGTGTCGCGGTCGTCGAGGGTGCCGGGGAAGGTGATGACTCCTACGCGGACCGTCACGAGTCCACTCGCACGGTGAAGTCCTCGATCACGGTGTTGGCGAGAAACGTTTCCGCCATCTCGTGGATTCGGGCGAGGGCGGCTTCGTCGACCGGGCCCTCCACCTCGAGTTCAAAGCGCTTGCCCTGACGGACGTCGGCGATCCCCTCGAAACCCAGGCGTGGCAGTGCGCGCTGCACCGCCTGGCCCTGCGGGTCGAGGATCTCCGGCTTGAGCATGACGTCGACTACGACGCGTGCCACTGGCACTCCCGGTGGTGTGGTGCGTGAGCTGAAGCGGTGCCGCCAGCGTACCGTCCCAAAAAATCTACGCGCATAGATATCCGGCGGCCATGCCATGACACCCACCCGGAATCGGGCAACAACCGGCAACCCGGCCGGAAAATCCCCGGCAAAAACACCTGAAGAACACACGGTTCCGATTGCACCGGGGCACACTGACGGAATTAACTGGGCTTCACCATGCAATGCCCTTTGTTGTACAAATGAATAAGCATTGCCCCAGAACCATCGCACCCCTTACATCGCCGCAGGTCAGCGCGGCGATGCAGGCTGAAAGGACCCTTTCCGTGGCGCAGCGCGTAGTGGTCACGCTCTTTGATGACATCGACGGCGGAGAGGCCGCGGAGACCGTCACCTTCGGCATCGACGGCAAGTCGTACGAGATCGACCTCAGCACGGTCAATGCCAAGAAACTCCGGGCCGTACTCGCGCCTTACCTGGAGGCGGGCCGCAAGCGGTCCCGCTCCGGCAAGGCGTACCGCCGTACCGCCGTGGCACCCGACCCGGCGGCGGTTCGCGCCTGGGCCCGTTCGCACGGCATGGACGTGCCGCCGCGCGGCCGGATCCCCAAGAAGGTGTACGAGGCGTTCAGCGCCGCGAACTGAGCAGTCGGCCGGGGGCAGTCCCTCCCGACTGCCTCCGCCGGAACCGGATTTGCGTTGCACCCCCCATGATCCGCTAGAGTCTGGAGCACGCCGAGGGGCGAGGCCAAGAGGCCGGACTCCCCGGAACGCGCGGGTGTAGCTCAGTAGTAGAGCGCCCCCTTTCCAAGGGGGAGGCGCAGTGTGCGATTCCTGTCACCCGCTCTCACCGTTTACCGACCACGCAAGTGGATCAGGTGGATGGTCGCGCGGGTGTAGCTCAGTAGTAGAGCGCCCCCTTTCCAAGGGGGAGGCGCAGTG